>CAISKC010000209.1 GCA_903885895.1 uncultured Legionella sp. | reverse complement strand
TAAATTGGAATTCATTCACAAAAATAACTATTTCCTTGTTTGTATAGTTACATTTATGCTCAACTTGGGTCGAATCAGACGTACCAATATGTAATCGGAAAGGGAAATTATTAAAGGGGAAATTATGTTCATATTTAAATTCTGGTCTAAACATTACATCAAAAACTAATGTAGTTTCGAACCTATTTTCTTCAACAATTATTATTTTTTTGAAGTTAAGTTCACCCTTTTCTGGGTACATACGAAACTGAGATGTATTCATTTATTAAAAGTTCAAAAATGGTTTAGAAAATATGTGTTTTGGATGATATTAGAACCATGTAATTAGATATTTTTTCTAAGGTTCAAAAAACAGTTGTTATTTAAATTGCTGATTAATTGGTATCACCGGTAATTTAACCTTTAAGCAACTAATTGAACCAATGCTATTGCCCTCATAAACAAATTTACCTTTTTCTATTTCTCTTCTTGTTGTTGTATCGGGGGTCAAAATGTAGCAAACAACATCATCACTTTGGTCGTAGATTTTGACAACACTCACTCCAGGTTGCCCTGCATCAAAAACACCCAACAGTTTCATTTGTGCTTTTTGTTGAGTCTCCGCTCCACATGAAGAAATTGCCATAAATAGAAAAGTTATAAAAGTAAGTATTTTGTTATAAGTCATCAGAATCCTATAGTTAGACCAACACTTGATGAAGTGTTGCTACTTGCCGTTGCCACTGCTGCTTTTAAAGATACGTTATCTGATACTCGTAAATTTCCCCCAACAGCAACACCTGCTTGACCGCCAAATGAACCCACACCAACGCCAAAATTCACTTTTTGACCAGCATTAAGACTTCCAATACCGTTCATAGCGGCAACTCCGGCAATACCGTTCCTATACTCTGACTGATTTTGCTGTACTTGATTGTTTAAATTATTGTAGTTATTGGTTAGCGTATTAACACTATTTGTAAGCGATGTGACATTGTTTGATACGGATGTGACATTGTTTGCTACGGTTGTTAATTGACTAAAGTTAACGGCATCATTTGCTGCAGTACCATTTGCAAGATTCTGGATTCTATTGTTATTCATGCTGACTATTGAATTACCGGAACTATTACCGATACTCACTGTTGAAGCACTATTAGACCCAACTGTGATAGAAGAACCATTCACCGTAATAGTTCCTGAATTATTTCCTATTGTTGTATTTGCAGTTCCCGAAGTATTAATGTTTGTTGTGCCAGTAATATTAGTTGTTGAAGATACACCACCAATATTATTAGTTGATCCCGCATAAGTACCAATATTGTTAACGGATGATTGAGTTGTTCCAACGTTATTTATCGCACCATTTAAATTTGTATTTCCTGTAACCGTAGCACCACCTGTAATTGTTGATCCAGTATTATTAACAACAAAACTATTTGTTCCAGATTGCAAAGTTACACTTCCTGTACCAGAACCTCCTATGTTTGAATTTGCATTCCCAGTAGTGTTGATATTTGTTGTGCCAGTAATATTTGTTGTAACTGCATTTAGAGAGATTGCAGTTGCACTCGATACAGTTACCCCATTTGAATCTGCTTGAACCCCATTTGTGTATGATGAAGAAGTTGCGCCCCATCCTAATGCAGTATATGAACTATTTCCAGATGAAACGATTGTTGATGATGTTGGGGTTACGGTAACAAGACTAGTGCCCGTAATACTTCCAAATGTGGGATCAACTGAACCCGCCCCAATTGTTACCCTGCCTCCCGATAAAATATCTGCAGAAGTAGCAGTCATATCCAAAAATGTATTCGTACTGAATACACCACCTGG
>CAISKC010000208.1 GCA_903885895.1 uncultured Legionella sp. | reverse complement strand
TTCGTAATTTGATGAAGCGTAGCAAGTTGATGTATGACAGTGGAGGACAGCGAAGAACGCTGTATAGCCTACGCCACACATACGCTACAAGAGCATTGGTGAAAGGAGTTGATATACATACATTGGCGCGCCAAATGGGAACGAGCGTTTTAATGATTGAAAAGCACTATAGCAAGATAACTCCAATGCTTAGTGCTGAAAAATTAGCGTAGAATTAAGTATTCAATTTCATTATAAATTTTAATTATGTATAAAAACTTAAATGTCTCATTGAAGACAATTTATGATTTTCTTAATACTTCTGCGAACACTGAGCAAAAAGAAAACGTCGCTAAGTGGATGTTAGATAATGCCTTACGAGCGAGAGGTTATAACAATTTTCAAGATTTTGATATTTCTGGCGAAAAATATTTTTTTGATAATATGTTGAAGGAAATAAATCCAAGAGTTTCTGTTGATGTAGGGGCAAACATTGGCGAATACACGAGCGCATTATTGGGCGCTACAAAAGGAATTGTTATCGCCTTTGAGCCTTTGGACGAACCATTCTCAAGATTGAAAGAAATTCAAAAGTTAAATCAAGATAGACTAATCTTAGAGAATAAAGGGGTTGGTTTAATAAATGAGTTTTTAGATATTTACTTTAATGATGAAGCAACAGCGCACGCATCTTTTTCAAAAGATGTTCAAAGTGTTCCGTATCTAAATAACAAACTTTCTAAAAAAATAGAAGTTGTAAGTCTTGATACATATTTTCAAGATAAACCGCAGTATGAGGTAGATTTTCTCAAAATTGATACTGAAGGTTTTGAGTGGGAGGTCTTATCTGGAGCCAAAAATCTGATAAAGGACAAGAAACCTAAAGCAATTCAAATTGAATTTAATTGGCATCAAATGTTTAGAGCGCAAACTTTATTTTCATTTTCTGAAATGCTAAAAGGGTATTCTCCGTTTCAAATGCTTCCAAATGATTTAATACGCAGAGATCCAAAAGATCCTTACTCAAACATTTATCACTTCTCAAATTTTGTTTTTATAAGAGATGATTTTTATAAGAGGTAAATTTTCTCAAAACAACTTAAATTAAACCAATAGTGCCAAAACTTAATCCCACTCACTTATCACAACGCATAAGAGAACATATTGAGCAAATGGAACGCGGCGAAGAAGTTGAAGCTAAAAAAGATAAAACACTTTTGAATGAGCAACAGCAAAAGGAATTAAAAGAGGCATTAGCTCAACAACAGCAATTGAAGAAAACGCATAAGAGACCAAAAACACAAGAAGAAAAAGATGCTATTGGATGGAAAGAAATTAGAGATGTGCGTTTAGGAATTTATAAGCAAGCACTTATAGAGTTAAATGCTAATGCAGTTGATGACATTAGAGAGCTACAAAGACAGAGAGAAGCAAAGGCTGCAAGAGTGTTTATGGATGCTTGGAGTAAGGCTGGTAAAGAAGGTAAGGATGAATGGAGTGCGATTAGTGCTGGCAATATAGCAATGACGAGAGCTGGTTTTGGAGTTCCTCAAAGCTCAATGCTAACTAAGCGAGATAGGGAGATTAGGGCATTAGAGGAAGGATTGCTTAAACAGTTTGAGAATAAGTTAAGTGCAGAAGAAAAAGAGCAGTTAGATTTGGTCAAAGAGCACGAAAAGGCAGTGAAAAAACGGAAGAAGTAGTGGTTTATTAAAACGCAGGTTTTTTGTTGATTTGTAAAAACCCCTGCGTTTCCTTAAACCCTTATATTACTTGGCTTACAAGGCCATAAAAACCAACCATCCCATCCCAAACCAAGTTCCCAAGTTGAATCAACCCTAGAAGGCGTTTAATCAAATGTATAAAGCAACTAATGAATTTATTAAGGCTAGACAGCCATTTTCAAAATATCTTATTGAGCACAAATTTGGAATTAAAAAAATTGGTGGAGGTATTGAAAACGACTGCTTTCATAATTCATACAACACAATTGATAGAGAAAAAGGGATAAGCATAGTGAGTGGTTGGGTAGTGGGACCATACGATGTAATTAACAATTGCGTTCCAGTTATCCAACATTGGTGGAATGTTGATGCTGCAGGAAGACATTTTGATACATCTCCCAATATTGCTGATAGCTATGAATATTTAATTGATATGGCAATAGCAGAATTTGGAAAAGATAACTTTGATGAGGTTAAAGCTGTCGTTACTAAAAGTCTTATGTATAGAGATGGAGACTTTTATAAAGTGAATAATTTAGAGCCATTTGATATTACTAAACTT
>CAISKC010000207.1 GCA_903885895.1 uncultured Legionella sp. | reverse complement strand
TTCCAAAATTAAGTAGTTTCAAGTATGGACAAAGTATAGAAAATAGGTTATGTGACACCAACCCTCATCTATCCCCTCCATCAGGATTAATTGGATCTTTTTTTCGACTTTGTTATTTGATGGTTGATTACTTTTTAGGATATTTTTTGCTTGTAGGTTTGCCAAAAATATTTAATAGATCGGCCTATATTTTTGATCGCTATTTTTATGATTTACAAATGGATCCACTTAGGTTTCGAATAGAACTTCCGAATTTTATCTTGAAATATGCCACCCTTATGCTGCCAAAACCGGATGTAATTTTATGCTTGTTTGCCGATCCTGAAGTAATTTATTTACGTAAACCTGAACTACCCGTGACAGAGTTAATAAAACAAATTGAGCTGTTGAGAAACATTGCAAGTAAAGACAGTAGATTTATCTGTATTTCAACATCAGAATCAATTTCAGAAACTGTCGAGAAATCATATCTTGCAATATGTTCAAGAGCTAAAAAACTGGGCGTAAATCTTTCGCCATGACTTCTTTGGATTTAGAATTTAAATTTGCTTGGGATTGGTTGTTGCCTACTAATAGGTTAAAAACGTATTACCTTTTTGGCTTTGAAAGCAAAGAAGAATTGTATTTGCAGAGGAAATTTTTAGCGCTAAAGTTAATGCAATGTAGTATTTCACCTGAACTAATGGTTATAAATGACAGTCAGTACAACGGTATACAAGAGATTCAAATTAGTCAACAGTTTAAAACTGCTTTAGTGCTCTGCGTAGTATCCAATAAAAATAAATTGCAATACTGGCGAAATGTATTTTGCAATGAATTGATGAACATAAGAGAGTACGGTTTATTGCCAGCTTCAAAACCTAGATTAATAATTCCTTTAAATTCGCCACGAGATGCAATTATGGGTTTGAAGTTGCATAGGCCTGGTCGATTGGGTGCTCGTTTAGCTTGTATTATTATTCAATTATTAGCTCGAATTTATAATTACACCTTATTACATAATCGAGTATTGTTAATCGCAAGCCGTAATTCGAATGAATTTATAGGGTCAGCTGAATTAGTGAATTTACCGTTGCTACAAACTAAAATTAGCTATGATTTTGCGCTGTATTTAGGTGCGCCTAGTACAAATCGAAAGACAATTGCACTGCCGGTAGGTCGATGTGTTCCAGAGGTTATTCTGAAGATTGCTAGTTCAAAAATTGCAAAGAAGTCATTAAGAAATGAGGCGCGTGCATTAAAAGAACTTGAAAGCTCTATTATTTCAGAACATGTTCCTAGGCTATTTGAGGTATCAGACGGCCCTCAAGATTTAACTCTTTGTGTTGAGTATAGGCAGAGGAGATGGTCAACAAAATCAAAGCTAGATAAATCTATTGTTGATTTTCTTATTAAATTAGCGTTAATCAATAGAGATTCAAAATCTCTTGAATCTGAATTGAATCAAATTGATTGTTATGGCTTTAATTCAATATTGAATGGTGAATTACGGTTTGCTTATCTGCAAATTTACGAACGTTTGAGGGATATTTCGAAATTAAAAAAACCACTTTTAACTCATTGCAGCCATGGAGATTTTGCTAGTTGGAATTATTCTTGGACAAAAAAGGGATTTTACGTTTACGATTGGGAGGAGAGTAGGTTTGATGATATAGCTTTTGGCGATGTCTTTTATTGTTCGATTGCTCCAGCGGTTGAAATTTATAGAAATTCAAATCCCGTTAAAATACTAAATACAACATTAGATTTGGCTAGATCAGTCTCTACTCTAGATTATAAAAATGAAAATAATATTCAAGTTTATTTGGCAATTTGGCTACTTAAAAAAATAAAACAAAAGCAGGAGCATTATCTTTATGGTGAATTGCTATTATCACTTCAAAGGACTTGGTCATCATGACTGGATTTAAGATTTTGATCTCTGCTTACGCATGCAGTCCATATAGCGGATCTGAACCAGGTGTTGGTTGGGGTTTTGTTTGCTCATTAGCAAAATATCACAGTATTTGGGTAATTGTGGAGGAAGAAAAGTTTGCGTCTGATATTAAGAAATACATTGCCTTAAATCCAGAGATTGTTCGGTCTATAAATTTTATTTTTCTAAAAAAGAAACGCAATAGATTATTAAGAAAAATTTGGCCCCCATCTTATTATTGGTATTATCGTAAATGGCATAAGGATGCATTTTTAGTGGCAAAAAAGTTGCATGAAGAAATTAAATTTGATATAGCACATCAGTTAACGATGGTGGGGTTTCGTGAGCCTGGTTATCTTTGGAATCTTGGGATTCCATTTGTTTGGGGTCCAATTGGTGGAATGGGAATATTTCCTTGGCGATTTTTAACGAAAGTTGGACTTGTTGGCGCTATTTACTATTTTGGATATAACATTGTCAATTTATGTGAAATGCGTTTTGCGCGTCGCCCTAAATTAGCAGCACAATTAGCTAATTTAGGTTTGATTGCTATGAATAGTGAGAATCAAAAAGGGATATTCGAAAACTTTTCTATGAATAGTAAAGTTTGTATAGCTGTTGGCCCTCCAGCACGATTCGCTTTTGAGCCTACAAGACGTGAGAGCTTTCAGAAATTAAAAATTGTATGGTCTGGATTACTCATACCAAGAAAGGCTTTAAATCTTGGATTGCTTTCATTGTCAGCCCTCCCTAAGGAGATAGAATGGGAGTTGCATATTTTAGGGGCAGGTAGCTCTATGAAGAAATGGCAATCATTATCTAAAATACTTGGTATCAGTGAGAGATGTTTTTTTTATGGAAACGTCCCAAGAGAGGATGTTTTTAATGTGATGGAAAGTTCTCATATTCATCTGTTTACTAGTCTTCGCGAGGGGACACCTTCCGTGATTGTAGAGGCGCATTCTTTTGGATTGCCAACTATTTGTTTTGACATATCTGGTATGCAGGACATGGTGGATGATTCATGCGGTATTAAGGTTAAATTAGTAAGTCCTAAGATTGCTATTAGGGGGTTAACTATGGCCTTGACAAAGATTGCTACGGATGAAAATTATAGATATCAGTTGGCGGTTGGGGCACTAAAACGTTCTAAGGATTTTTCTTGGAGTAGTAAAGTTCAATTTCTAAATAAAACTTATCAATCACTGCTAACGCACGGGAAGTAGCTTATTTTGAATATACTTCTTGCTCACAACTTTTATGGATCATCATCCCCGTCCGGGGAAAATGAGGTTTTTGGTGCTGAGAAGTTGTTGCTGGAGTCTCATGGGCATTTCGTATCTGAGTTCACTCGTAATAGCGATTTAATTCGCAATCAAGGACTCTGGGGTTTAATCAAAGGTGGGTTTTCTACCCCCTGGAATCCATGGATGCATCATGCGATCAAAAAATCAGTAGAATCGATGGCTTTTGATGTAGTTCATGTCCATAACGTATTTCCTCTGATATCGCCTTCTATTTTTTCCGCTATTGGGAAAAAGGCTGCTCGAGTACTAACTTTACATAATTATCGACTTTTTTGTGCTGCGGCTATTCCCATGCGTGATGGCAAGTCTTGTACGGACTGTATAAGCAGTAAAACAATTTTGCCGGCTCTTAGATATGGTTGTTATCGAAAAAGTAGAATTGCCACTGCGCCATTAGCTTTAGGTATAGCATTGCATCGTGGTCTTGGAACATGGGGTAAAAATGTTGATGCATTTATTGCTCTTTCTGAGTTTCAGAAAAGTTTATTAATAGATGCAGGTCTCCCGGCTTATAAAATTTTTGTTAAGCCTAATTTCTTTCCAGGAAATCCCATGGTAGTACCCTGGGCGAAAAGGGGAAACTATGTCGTCTTTGCAGGTCGACTTTCCGCTGAGAAGGGGATCATTAGTCTTATAGAAGCTTGGAAGCGGTGGGCAAATGCACCCGAGTTGCGTGTAATTGGTGATGGTCCTTTGCGTGGCGAGCTTGAAAAACTTGCAAACGGTTTGAATATTAAATTTATAGGACAAATATCGCAAGCGGATGTACTGGAGCAAATTGCATTTGCTCGTTTAATGGTTTTGCCATCAAATTCAATTGAAGGTTTCCCCATGGTGATTCGCGAGGCGTTTGCGCATGGCACCCCTGTTGCAGCAGCAAATATCGGGCCATTGCCTAGCATCGTAATAAATAATGAAAATGGCGTTTTAATTAATTCATTTAATACGGATGACATGGCCACCGTTTTAATTTCTAGTTGGGAAAATACCGGCTTATTGGAGAGGTTGGGTCAAGGCGCTCGTCAAGCGTTTGAAAATTTATATACGGAAGAGCAGAATTATCGAATACTGATGAAAATTTACGAACAAGCTATTGATATAAATCAGCAAGATAGATGATGAATCTTGCAATATTTACCGCTTAATTTTATGGCTCCTATTCATAAACATTCAATATTTATAACATCTTGGGACGATGGGCATCCTCTGGATTTAAGAATCGCCAGCCTTTTAAAAAAATATGATTTAAATGGTACTTTCTTTATTCCAATAGAGAACATCGAAGGGAGGGAAGTACTGTCCAGGGAAAATATTATTGAATTAGCATCAACATTTGAAGTTGGGTCACATACTTATTCTCATTTATATTTAAATTCTATAAAAAGTAGCGTTCAGGCCAATGAGGAAATATTAAATGGAAAAAATGAACTGGAAAATATTCTCGGCAAGAAGGTATTTGGCTTTTGTTACCCCGGGGGTAAGTTTAATTCCGACATTATTAATATGGTCTCAGATTCAGGATTTGAATATGCTCGGACTATAGAAAATTTAAGAATTGACCTTGGCATTGCAAAATTTAAAATTCCAACAACGATTCAATTTTTTCCCCATTCTTATAAGGTACTAGTTAGAAATTATATTAAGAACCCTAGTATTAAAAAGAATAGGCTTGTTTTAAAATCTTTGTTTAGTAACTCCTATCTAGAATATCTTTTGTGGTTACTTGATTACTCAATACAAAATCAAGGGATTTTTCATTTATGGGGGCACAGCTGGGAAATTGAAAAATTTAATCTTTGGGAAGATCTTGAATGTTTCTTCAAAGAAGTTTCTGAGAGAAAGATGTCTTCATTAAGTATTTATCAATCACTGCTAACGCACGGGAAGTAGCTTATTTTGAATATACTTCTTGCTCACAACTTTTATGGATCATCATCCCCGTCCGGGGAAAATGAGGTTTTTGGTGCTGAGAAGTTGT
>CAISKC010000206.1 GCA_903885895.1 uncultured Legionella sp. | reverse complement strand
TTGTCTGATAGCGATCTTGATGAGTATTGGAGTACAAGGGATCAATTACTTGGTAGCGTGGTTGAAGTCCAAGCGGACGCAGTGACCCAAAATCAAGACGGCACCTACAGTCTTAGATTTCCAAGGTTTGTTCGATTCCGTGGCTTTGAACCCGGTGAAAAAATATAAAGGAAAATAATATGGCAGTAAAATCATGGTACTTGACTGTGGTAGAGTCAGCAACACATAAAAAGGTACTGGACAAAATGTTTTTTACTGCCCCAGAAATGAATAAGTTTATCAAGGCCAACGAAATACTTGAACAGTATAAAAAGCCTGAATACTACATAGTTAAGGAAAACTATTAATGAAAGTAACCCGCAGAAAATTTAATATCTTTGAACGGATGGAATTAGAAATTGCAAAAAATCTAGATAAAGGACCAGTGGAAACATTTATTCTTACTCCGGCAGAGTTTGATGAGTTCCGAAAAGATGCAAAAAATCGACCTGGCATGAGTTTTAAGAAAATTGAAAATCGTCCCGGGGATATCGTTGGTGGAGATTGGTCGTATCGTGGCGCACTGGTATTAATAAGTGGCAAAATAAAAAGTTGATTTTATATAGTATCTAGTGTATAATTAATGTATTACTAGGAGACGTACATGGCATGGCTCACTGAACATTGGTTTGTAGAAGCAATCCTAATTATAGCCAGCGGACTATTGATAGCGGCCATTATATCATGGCTGTACAGTCAAATTAACAAGGACAAATAAAATGGTAAAGAAACAAGTAAGCAAGCTCAGCGATAAGTTAGAAAAGGTAAATGAAAACTACACCATCAACATGTATGATAATGGTTTCATGATTGAGGTCAGTGGACGAGATTCAGATGACGAGTACAGGACTGCCAAGATCATGGTTCCTACTGTTGAACAATTGATTGAATTGGTCAAAGAAGCAGCCGAAATGGAACGAGATTCCTAACATGATGGCCAAGCCAGGCGAGGTTGGATTATGCGGGTGTGGTCGCAGTCCTACTGGTAAATGTATTGGTTGGCATGCTCTTAGTGAAGACATGTATCGGCATCAAAAAATGCTATGGCTTGAGGAGGAAGAGCGCAAAGATAATGAGCTTGCAGAATATCAAAAACAAGCGCAAGAGCTTTGGTCCGATAGTTGCACAGCCCCAAGGACTAAAAAATGACATCCATTAATTTATTAACCCAGGGCATTGACAGTTTATGGTACTGGACCTATAGTATTGTTGTAGGATGGGGTGCTAGTTTTACTATTATTGTGGCCATTATAATATTATTGGCCATACGGGTATTGCACTGTGAACAACGCCTGCGACAAATAGAATCTCGCGTGGTCACTGCCGAAAGAGAAGTTAACCTCGCATTAACTCAATTAGAATCCAAATAAATACTAGTCTATGATGTTTGGATACATGACCCTGGCCACTGCGCTGATACTTAGCTTATCGGCTGCAGTTTATTCTATATTAGGCTTGACTGCTATATTTGCCGCGGCCTTCTGGCCCATTGTGGTGCTCGGCGGCAGTTTAGAAATTGGTAAAATTGTCACGGTCCTGTGGTTACACAAATACTGGCGACAAGCTGAGATACAATACAAATTATATCTATCTTCGGCCGTGGTTGTATTAATGATCCTGACCTCAATGGGAGTGTTTGGATTTTTAAGCAAGGCGCACTTGGATCAAGCAATACCATCTGGAGATGTACAGGCGCAGGTACAAATATTTGATGACAAAATTAAAACACAAAAAGATAACATTGAAGCAGCAAGAAAAGCCTTGTCTCAGATGGATGCCGCAGTGGATCAAACTATGTCACGCAGTTCAAGCGAACAAGGAGCAGATAAAGCTGCGAACCTCCGGCGTAGTCAAGGTCGAGAACGAACAGCCTTGCAAAATGATATCTCTCGAGCACAAAAAGAAATCACCGGACTCCAAGAACAGCGAGCTCCTGTTGCTAGTGCCGCCCGTAAGGTAGATGCAGAAGTAGGGCCAATTAAGTATATTGCCGCACTGATATACGGCGACAATCCCGAAGCCAATGTGCTAGAAAAAGCAGTACGCTGGGTTATTATTCTTATTGTTGTTGTGTTTGATCCCTTGGCACTCACTCTATTACTGGCTGCTACCAAGGCCTTTGAGTGGGAACACAGTATCGATTTGTTTAATTTAAAGAAGAAAAAAGAAGACGAGTCCAAATATGAAGAGGATGATGGCCCGTTAACCGATGACCAAATAGATCAAATTAACAAGGCCGTACAAGCGGACAGAAAAGATCAGCATACTCATATACCCCTAGAAGATTATTACCGTGCCGACCATGATGATTTGGTTACCAAACATACTGCACTGTCTGAAGATCCAATGATTCAGTCTGACAAAGTTAATGTTGATCCAAGCTCGCCGGGCTGGATGTTTACAGAATCGACATCAGCCAAATGGCCTTTTCCAAACACTCCAGAAGAAATTGAATCAGACAATATTCCTGTGTTAGAGAATGAAGAAGCCTGGGCCAGTCGAGTCATTGATGAGACCGACCACGAAGACGAAGAAGATATTAGTCCCTTGGAAAAAGAAGCTCAACGAGCATGGAAAGACGCAAATCCAGAAGAAACAATTAAACATCAACGACTGTTACACAAAGTTGGGCACATAGAACAATTGCCTTGGCGCCATCCAGACTATTATCCTGAATTGCAATTGCAAGCGGACAATGCACCAACCGGCCCAGTGGGCGAAGTCAAGGGCTTTGGATCACAATTTCCTGATCATGCCGCCAAGGGTGATATGTTTTTACGAGTAGATCGCTTGCCCAGTGCCTTGTACAAGTATAATGGTGCCAACTGGATTGAAGTTGACAAAGATCTAAGTGATAATTATGCCTATGATGATGCCTACATTGATCATCTTATTGCCAAAATTGATTCTGGAGAGTATGATCCTGAACTACTGAGTGATGCCGAACGAGATCATATAGAACAGCGTTTAAAAAAGGTATAACATGTCCGATACACTAAGCCATTGTAGTTTTTGTACCAAACACAAAGACCAAGTTGGCAAATTGATTGTTAGTCATGCCGTTGCTATTTGTAATGAGTGTATAGAACTTTGCAATAATCTTCTTAAAGATACCAAACGCTCGGCAAAGAAAAATAGCAAGGAACAAGACGCACCGGATCCAAGAACAATCCGAGATTACTTAGATCAATATGTAGTAGGACAGGACACAGCCAAGATAGTGTTGGCAGTCGGCATTGCCAATCATTACAAGCGTATCAATAACCCAGACACCACACAAGAAATAGCCAAGGGCAATATCTTAATGATTGGACCCACTGGTACCGGTAAAACCTTGATGGCTCGTAGTGTGGCCAAATACCTTGACGTGCCATTTGTGGTGGCTGATGCAACCACTCTAACCGAGGCAGGCTACGTGGGCGATGATGTTGAAAGTCTAATTGCTCGACTGTACGCTGCCGCTGACAATGATGTGGAACGATGCCAACGCGGCATTATATTTCTAGATGAAGTGGACAAAATTAGTCGCAAAAGCGAAAGCTCCACAGTGTCAAAAGATGTGTCTGGTGAAGGAGTGCAACAGGCTCTGCTGAAACTGGTAGAAGGAACCAAGTGCAAGATCATACCGCCAGGCAGTCGTAAACAGGCCACCAGCGACGGCATAGAAATAGACACTACAAATATTTTGTTTATTGCTGGCGGTGCATTTATTGGGTTAGAAAATATTATAAAAACTCGAGTACAAGGAACCAGCATGGGTTTTGGAGCACAACTAAGCACTCCCAATGATGGTAATTTAACAGCAGTAACTCCAGATGATTTAGTAAGCTACGGGTTAATTCCAGAGTTTGTGGGTCGTTTTGCTAATTATGTTAGTTTACACAGTTTAAGCAAATTGCAATTGATTAGTATT
>CAISKC010000205.1 GCA_903885895.1 uncultured Legionella sp. | reverse complement strand
AATTGCCAATAGATTGGGCATTGATTCATCATGAGGATAAATATGCCCAATGCGTGTAAAAAAACGGCTCGATCCCTCAGGCCATGGGCCCAACCTACCTTAAATTACTGCAAAAAACTTTAAGAGCCTCTCACTTTCCCCCCCCTTTTTTTTGATGATGTTTTTTTAGTCCATGCGCTAAAGTTTTACGCAAACCCTCCGATATAATAGGAAACAGAGGAGGATTTGATCATGAACAAAGTCTTGATCATTGTGTCGTCCGTAGGCCTATTGAACGCTTGTGCTAGCGGTATTGATTGTGGTCATTCCGTTCCAATTGTGGATGATTGGGGCAATACGCACTATACCAAAAGTCTAGAGGCCGATCGTCGAGGTGATTATTACTTTCCTGAAACACGGGAAGCAACCGGTCATAAAGTGTTCATATTTGACCCTAAAGTGACTGCCTGGGCAGCCTATGATGCCAATGGGCATCGCGTTGAAACGGGAAGCGCTTCAGGGGGTAGAGATTGGTGTGATGACATCGCAAGACCATGCCGTACTGTGACGGGTAGGTTCCATGTGTATTCTAAGAAAGGCGAATCATGTACCTCTAGCCTTTATCCCGTGGAAACACATGGTGGTGCCCGAATGCCATATTGTATGCATTTTAATGGTGGATATTCCATCCATGCGGCGTATGAAGTGCCTACGTACAACGCCAGTCATGGTTGTATCCGGGTTTTACCAGATGCGGCTCGTTGGTTAAACCAAGACTTCATAGATGTGGGTACCTCTGTGATTGTGGAACCTTACTAGCTGCGCTATGAAAACCCTGATTGCGTTGTTCAATCAGGGTTTTCATAATCCATCGCTCATTTTGTTTAATAAACAATCACTTCGATATGATTGTTGCCTTATACAAGTTCTGTTAAAATGCGCTCAATATATCCTATTGCAAGGCCTTGTTTATGCCCAATCATCCAACGATATCTGCAGCATTGAATAATTGCTCCCTTCACCTTTTAACCCCGGAATTACGTGCAGATATTCAGTTGCTTGCTGAAAATGAGGCTGATTTTCCCGTTACTTTCAAACCAGCCTATGAGGTTTTGAAAACACAATTTGCAGCTTTTTATCGGAGAGATGAGGCGTCTTTTTCTTGGCAAGCGTTTCATGATTTGTTAGGGAGTTATAATGAATTTGATAGACAACTTCTTTTAGGGCCGGTGTTGCGGAAAGTGATGGCAGCGATCATGCTTTCTAACAGTGAAGGCTTGAT
Organism: uncultured Legionella sp.; assembly: GCA_903885895.1. Lineage (GTDB taxonomy): Bacteria > Pseudomonadota > Gammaproteobacteria > Legionellales > Legionellaceae. Next base: position 5,710 of record CAISKC010000205.1, on the reverse strand, counting down.
GGTCACTTATGGGTTTGGTTTAGAAGAGTTTCACAAGCATGTTGAGAATACGACAGAGTTGCAGAGCAATGGTCGTTACGATTCACTTGCTCCAGACGAAGTTTTTGCGGGCTTAGCTGGTCATTTTGGTTTGAAACTGAATTACCATAAAGATGGGCAAAGTCGATCTTTTCCTGATGGTGATGATTTAGTTATGTATGAAGGACGTCCCATCGTAGAAATGTTTCATCAAGGTGGCGTGGAAGGTGCTGGTGTAGGGGGGCATTGGGAAAGAACTGCGGATGCAATGGATCGTACGAATTACGCACAAAATTCGGATACACATCTGCAAATGGTAGGAGAGCTGTTTCGGCAAGATTCTCTGGAAGTGACAAAGATGGGTCTTGAGTTGTTGCGTTTGCATGTTGGCGGGGTTTACCACGCACAACAAAACTTTGACGAAGATTGCAGTGAGTTCTTCTCGGACTTTGATTTGACGACAGCCCAGATTGAAAAGTTTCTTTATAACCGGCTGTGGGTTTTCCCACGGTTTGCGCAAGGGTTCTTAGGCCCGCTCACAGTAAGTGCAACTGCACTGATTGCAGAGCTCTCAGATCTTGAGGGCATCGAGTATGATCAAGGACTTTATAGTTTGTTGCGCCGGCATGATTCAACTTCTATTACATATCATGATGCTAGTAAACAAAGCTTTACATCAGACCAATATCAAATTGCATTAACCTTACTGACGCCACCTGTACCACAAATTCGTTCGCATGCACATAGAGGACATGAGGTATGGTCACTTCGTGCCAATAAAATTTCTGCTTTGCAAAGTATGGCGAATGAATATGCGCAATATATCGTATTTGATCACGGCTTTTCTGATCATTTGTATGCGATATGCAATAAACCTGAGATAGCGCGTGAACTGTCATCAGAATTTGTGGAGTTATTGACAAGTGATCCACGTTTTGAAGCTATGGCAGAAGGTGCGCTTGTGGGACGTGCGTTTAATGAATCTTTTAGGGCAGGTACTACATCCGTGGACCACGGTTTTGCTTCCTCTTCTATATTAAGTAGCCCGCCGCGTGCGCTGGAGGATGAACAGGGATACGCCAGTTCGCCGCACAGTGGGGATACATGTAGTATTCGGGATGTTTATCCTGGGTCAAGAGATTTTGTTGTGAACCGACTGTCTGGAGGGAGGAATGAAAGCTGGTTGGAATATAGTTCTCATGATTTTCCGAGTTCTATATCCCCTATCCTAAACCGTCAGTATACCCCCCAGTATTTACAGGACGAAATACCTACTGGAGGGCGATCGGGAAAACACGTGTCTTTTACTGGAGTATCTAAACAGAGTAGCACCCCGAATACTTCGTGTAGGGGTAAACTCCTTTTTCCTCCGATGCCAGGTGTTGCATCGCCGCTCAGAGAACCGCGTGCTAAGGTTATCCCAATTGAGCGAATTCCTTTTTGGTTGTCAAATGACGGTGCTCTTCAGCCAGCTGCGTCATCATGGAATGCGTATTTTTGGCTACGAGGGATGCAGTGCTTGCTCGCTTTTGGCGGTGTATGCGCGGTGATAGCGGTATTAACCTGTCCACCCGCTGCTGCGGCATTAGGTATCACTACGGTGTTCGGAGTCACAGCAACTGAGGTTGCGGTAACGGCCACGCTTTTAGCTGCGACCTCTGCATTGCTAACGGCGAGTATGTTTGCTGTGAGTCAGTGTGAGAGTAAGTCAAGTTCAGTAGCGGACCAATCTGAATTGCGACGCCGATATTAAATGGGTGATGTTGGTAGGCATGTTGTCGCCTTATTTAAGCATGGGAAAGAATGCTCAGATATGCTAATCTTAAGAGAAATGGCTGTGAGCTCACATTGTCATGAGTGAAAATCAGATTGTTTACCAATTGGCGGTTAATTCGCTATCGAAGATAGCTTTACGTTTAGAACGTCTATTTTTAGCTATTGAGCAATCTTGTCATGCTGCAAGCCCTATTATTCATCATTATGCCTTGAAAAACATTATAGAAATCATCAAATTAGTCGAAAAACCGGAATTAAAAAGTCGTTTTGTCAAAGAGTTAATGCGTATTGAGCATGCTGTCAACAAATCACAAACTCAAATTTCGGATGCGAGTTATGCACGTTTGTTTATTCAAGTACAAATGTTAAGCCATATTGCGGGTCGATTTGGAGATACCATTCATCAAGATCCGTTTTTGCAATCTATTCGACAGGCTCAAACGGCACATCCTAGTGATTGTGAGCTGCATGCGCCACAATTATTGTTTTGGTTAGAAAATCCTACTCAGATACGGCAAGAACATATATTGCATTGGGTGCAGCAATTACAAGTATTGCGAGATACGGTTACGATTTATTTGGCTTTATTGCGCGATACGGCACATTTTGGACAGATTGAGCTTATTAATGGCTTCTATCAATGCTCTTTACCAACCCGGGCTGAGCATCAATTGATTTTGTTACGTATGTTACGCGAAGATAATATTGTGCCAAAGATTCAGATTGGTCATCATGGTTTGAGCATTCGTTTATGCGATGCTTATTCTATGCAAGAAGTACGGGATATACAGCATGCAATGATTGATTTGGCGGTTTGTCAACTATGAGGTAGCTAGCCTTATGACGATCAAAACAGAGGAAGGTTCGATCATTAGGGCATTGTCGAAGCGCATTGTAGACGCGCAGCGCCCCATTCGTATTTTAGACCAAGTAAAATGGGACGATAAGGTCAAACGCGAGTTTTTTCGCCATAAAACCAAACGACTTCCCAATGTGGATACGCATTATTATCAAAAACGACCGCTGCCCTTCGATGTGAATGATAAAATTGAAGAGTTTCGCGCTATTTTACGGGATGCCTATAATCAAATGGGGGAGTATTCTCCTGTAACGCGTCTTATTAAGCGTCAATGCTATGAGTATATGCGTGCTGTCAGAATGTTAGAGGCTCGTGGTACTCCGGCTTTCGTCGAGTTATCTAAGGAACTGTATGGCAGTCCCGATGATGTCTTTTATGTGGGCGGTCCGCGTTTGTCAGAGATGGGTAGTGTTTTATTTGATTTATTGACCACACTAGACGTGCAATTAGTATCTGACCTAGATATCCCCAAATACACGCCAATCGAAGCTAAAAAGTTGCTGCAATCGCGTTTAAATGAATTTTTTACTCAAGATGATATCAAAGTGCTCATCAACGACAGCATGCTGGCGGATGCTTCGGCTGGGTTTGATAAAATTAAATTGAGCAATAAAGTTAAATTTACCGAACGAGAATTGAAGTATCTAGAGATCCATGAGGGTTGGGTTCATCTGGGGACGACGATCAATGGAAAATTACAACCCTATTGTTATTTTTTGTCGAAAGGTGCGCCATCGTGTTCAGTGGTACAGGAAGGGCTGGCCGTGATGACGGAAGTAGTGGCTTTTGCTTCCTATCCAGCGCGCATGCGTAAAATTACCAATCGCGTGATTGCGATTGATAAAGTCATGCAGGGCGCTGATTTTATGGATATTTTCCGATATTTTACGGACTGTGGTTTGTCTGAAGACGATGCTTATAAGCAGTGTGTGCGAGTGTTTCGAGGTAGTGTTCCAAATGGGGGACCTTTTACTAAGGATTTGGCTTATGCCAAAGGCTTTGTATTATTGTATAACTTCCTATGTTATGCCATCAGTGAACGTCGTATTGATGTGGTGCCGATTCTATTTTCTGGCAAGCTCTCGTTGGACGATGTGCCATTATTGTTAGAATTGAAAGCTGAAGGTTTGCTGGCCGAGCCGCGCTATTTGCCAAATCAATTTCGAGATTTGGCGGCTTTGAGTGTTTGGTTAGGATTTTCTTTATATTTAGATCAATTTGATTTCTCAGAAATTCAACGTAATTTTAGGTTTTTATTGGCATAGGATGACAGATATGCGGGATAAGTTGGATGTGGTTCACCGTGTTATTGCTGATTGGACACAAGCGATTGATGCTGAGATGGCTACGCGTGCCGCAGCACTGACGGCAGCGAATATAGATTTAGATACTAAAATGCAAGCTGCAAAAGCAAGCTTGACAGCTGTACGCAATGCTCATGCAAGAATAGAACGTACCTTTAAACACAAAATACGGCCATCTCAAGCAGATAAAAGCAAATTTAATCATTCAACGTGGGAATATGAGCATGCGCAAGAGATTGTGACCAAGCTTGAAACCGCTCAAGTCATGATGGCTAGTTTACAGCGTGATGATGAAACAAGACGCACGGAAATTACTGTGCAAAATAATAAAATAGCACCATTATGGACCGCATTGAATGATAAAGTGGTACGAGGAGATGCGTGGGATGATGCAGACAAAGCGAATTATAAAAAAATAATACAAGCTGAAGATATCATAAAAGATATTCATACGCAGATCTTGAAAAATAAGCAACGTATTGGACTGTTCCATCGCATGGCCAGCATTTATGACGTTGCACATCCTGAACAATTTCCTGGATATTGGTTAAATATTGCTTCCGTTATTGTTGAACAGCAAGATATTTACGGGTTTCACGGGGAAATTATACGTCGAGTGGCTACGCAAGCTGAAGGTTCTGGTTTGGAAGGGTATAGCGTGGCGTATGGGGCTGTTTTAAAAAAGGGAGAAGTGGTCCGTTATACAAAACCTGGTAGTAAAATCCTGATTGAGCAAGACCATACAGGAAGAGTGTTCGATAAGACACCCCATTCTGTGAGTGATCAAGATAAAGCGCTAGCTGCTATCAAAACAGCGCATTTATTATTGTTGGATCGGACCATGCATCCAGAGAAAAAAATGTATCTGCGAGGGTCAAAAGACTACTTGCCCCAAGTCAAATTAGTGGTCGCCGCCTTATTGGTAGAAGCCAAACAAGCAGGACTTGTGTTAAAATTAGAAAACCTTACTGTAGATGTACCAGGATGGACTGATTGGCTGGGATCGACGAGGAAAAGCTTATCGGAATCTAATAAGCTCCAAGTAACTATTAATGGAGTGATAGGTAGCCATCATGCACAAGATGATTTAAAAGAGAAAGTTAGAGAAATAAAAGGAAAATCGCTTTTGGCCGATGAACCTGCTATTCGACCTCGGCAACCGTGATTGGAATGTGTGTAAAATCACCCCTCACCCTAGCCCTCTCCCCTCAAGGGGAGAAGGTGCCCGAAGGGCGGATGAGGGGATACATCAGGGATGAGGGGTGATAAAAAGAGGATGACACAAAAAAAGGTTATATATGAATAAAAATTTAGCGATTGGGGTATTTGATTCTGGTATGGGTGGCCTGACGGTTTTAAGGTCTTTACGCCAAGCATTGCCTACGGAATCATTTATTTATCTTGGTGATACGGCGCGCTTGCCGTATGGCACCAAATCGCGTGATACGGTAAAACTGTATGCAATGCAAATGGCGCAATTATTGGTGCAGCGCCAAATCAAAGCGTTGGTGATCGCTTGTAATACAGCGACGACGGCAGCTTTAGAGCATTTGCAGGTAAGCTTGCCTGAAATACCGGTGATAGGTGTGGTTGCGCCTGGTGCAGCAGCAGCCGTGGCTGCGACGCGAAACCAACGGATCGCTGTATTAGCGACTGAAACAACCATTGCTACCCATGCATACCAAGATTTAATTCGACAAAAATTGCCGAATGTGGTGATTCACTCTAGGGCATGTAGTGTGTTGGTTGCGTT
>CAISKC010000204.1 GCA_903885895.1 uncultured Legionella sp. | reverse complement strand
GGAAACATAAATATTTTTTCTAAATCGGTCAACCAACATTAGAGTTTTATCACCATACATTTTGGTTAAAATTTGGATAGATGCCTCAGAACGACGTGCCCACCAGTTCGAAGAAATAATCACCAATGAAGCAGAGTTTTAAAATATTGCTTCGAACTGGTGGACACGCTGCGCTTTGTCCACCCTACATTTACATCGATTTTCTATCAAAAAATTATGAGGGGATACTCCAGGGATGAGGGGTGATAAAAAGATTACACCGCAATGGGTGCCTTGATCGTCGGATACGGATCGTAATCTTCCCAGGCAAAATCTTCATAGCAATAATCAAACAAGCTATCCTTGCGTTGCAAGACGAATTTGGGGAGCGCTCTAGGCTCGCGTTGGAGTTGTAAATTGGCTTGCTCAAGATGATTGAGGTACAAATGACAATCTCCTCCGGTCCAAATGAAATCCCCTACTTGCAGATTGCAGACCTGGGCCATCATATGTGTCAACATGGCATACGATGCGATGTTGAATGGGACACCTAAAAACACGTCGGCAGAACGTTGGTATAATTGACAAGAAAGTTTGTTGTTTGCCACATAAAATTGAAATAAAGCATGACATGGTGCGAGCGCCATTTGAGCTAATTCCCCGACATTCCAAGCGCTGACAATTAAACGCCGTGAATCGGGGTTGGTTTTAATTTGGTTTACGATGTCACTCAATTGATCGACTTGCTCTCCCTTGGCGTTGGGCCAAGAGCGCCATTGCTTACCGTAGACGGGACCTAAATTGCCGTCCGCGTCAGCCCATTCATCCCAAATGCGGACCCCATTTTGATTCAGATACGCAATATTGGTATCGCCTTGTAAAAACCACAGTAATTCATGGATGATACTGCGTGTATGGAGCTTTTTTGTGGTGAGTAGGGGGAAGCTTTGTGCCAAATCAAAGCGCATTTGATAACCAAATACTGACAAAGTACCCGTGCCAGTCCGATCGGCTTTTTCAGTCCCTTCTGCCAAAATATGTTTGATGAGATTAAGATAGGTGTGCATGTTTTTGTGCTCTATGGTAAAGAAATAACCCCAAAATTAACATGGGAATCGATAGCAATTGTCCCATAGTTAACCAGTCTAATGCAATGAAGCCTAGCTGGGTATCGGGCTCACGGAAACACTCTGCGGCAATGCGGCATAACGCATAACCGATGAGAAATATGGCTGACACGGCGCCTTGTGGTCGTTTTTTCCGTGCGTACCACCAGACGAGTGCAAATAGTAAAAACCCTTCTAAACCGCATTCATATAATTGTGAGGGGTGACGTGGCTGCATATCGGCATCTGGAAAGAGCATCCCCCAGGGCATTTGAGTGGGTCTGCCCCATAATTCTCCATTAATGAAATTACCGATACGTCCAGCTGCTAGACCAAGCGGGACTAATGGGGCTATGAAATCCGTCACGGCTAAAAATGATTTTTTTCGCGTTCGAGCGAAATAGTACATGGCTGTAATCACGCCAACAAGCCCGCCATGAAAGGACATACCTCCTTGCCAGACTTTTACGATACTGAGTGGATTGTGAATGAGTTCGGAGGTGCCATAGAACAACATATAGCCTATGCGCCCTCCCAAAATGGTCCCTACCGCTGCACAGAAAATCAAATCACCAATTTGTTCATGTGACCATTTAAGATGGAAATGTTTGACGCGCCAACGAGCCAGCCCCCAAGCCAACCCAAAACCAAGTAAGTACATCAGTCCATACCAGTGTACTGCAACTGGTCCAATTGCAAAAACGACGGGATCGATAGCTGGATAAACGATGCTCATGATGATTTCCCACTGCGAATCAAATCTCCTAATCCTTGTTCTTCAAGGTGCCTTTGTAAGTATAAACGAGTTTCAGTTGGATGTTCCAGCTCTAAAACATCGGCCAATATTTTTCGTGCTAGCGTTAGAGAAAAGCTGCGAATGACCCATTTGATGCGCGGGATGCTGGCAGAGTGCATACTGAGCGAGTCGTAACCCATGGCTAAGAGTATGATAGCAGCTAAGGGATCGGATGCCATCTCACCACAGACACTGACCTCAGCGCCAGCAGAGTGCCCGCCTTCTATGATACGGATGAGTGTGCGTAACATAGCGGGATGCAAGGGATCATAGAGTGCTGCGACGCGAGAGTTATTTCGATCAATGGCCAGTAAATACTGGGTCAAATCGTTGGTTCCGACGGATAAAAAGTTAACACGCTTGGCTAATTCTTTTGCTTGGCAGGCAGCGGCAGGGACCTCAATCATGACACCCAATTGTGGTTTTACAATTTGACAACCTTCTTCTAAGAGTTCGGCATACGCCTGGTTGATCAAATAAGCGGCTTCATCGACTTCGCTTAAAGTCGTGATCATGGGCAGCATAATGCGCAGATTATTGAGCTCTTCATTGGCGCGCATCATGGCACGAACTTGGAGTAAAAACAGATCAGGGTGATCCAGCATAACGCGGATCCCACGCCAGCCTAAGTAAGGATTTGTTTCTTCAATGGGAAAATAAGGCAAGACTTTGTCCCCGCCGATATCGAGTGTGCGCATCGTGACAGGGCGAGGTGCAAACGCCTTGAGTGTTTGTCGATAAATGATGTATTGCTCATCTTCTGAAGGAAAGCGATCGCGACTCATAAAGGGGACTTCAGAGCGGTATAATCCTACGCCTTCGGCACCTACACTCATGGATAAGCCTGAATCCAGTGCTAATCCGGTATTGACCAGTAAGCCGATACGATGGTGATCGAGTGTTTCTGCGGGTTTATCGCGTAAATTTATCAGGCTTTGATTGAAAGCATCTTCTTTTTGGAGCAAATGCTTGTATTCTGCTAACAGCATTTTCGTAGGAGAAATAAATATTTCCCCATTGGCGCCATCCACAATCACTGCACGGCGTGAGATTTGTTCCAATTGTAATCCACGCACAGCCATAACGGTTGGAATACTCATGGAACGCGCTAAAATAGCCATATGTGAATTATTCGAACCGTATGTGGAGATGATGCCCGCCAATTGCCCTTCCGGGACCTCGGCCAATGTCGCGGCAGAAATTTCCTCACCTACCAAGATCGTGCGGCGTGGGTAATCAATTTCTACTTGTTGTGAAGATTGTAATTCAGCTAACACGCGGCGGCCAATATCACGAAAATCTGAGGCTCGTTCACGCAAGTAATCATCATTCATATTTTCGAATTGTTGAATATGCTTTTTGATGACCATCGCTAAGGCTGCTTGTGCACCCAAATGTTCAGATCGAATTTCATGAACGACTTCAGCGCCTAAATTATCTTGGTCCAAAATCCGCAAATACACATCAAACAACGCATGCTCTTCATCCGCAATACTTGATTTCATCCGTCGACTTAAGCGATGCATATTATCGCGAGCGCCTTGTAAAGCTTGGAGGAAGATCTCCACTTCGAGATCCACGTCGTCGATAAAATGTTTTGGGACAGCATCGATGTCGGCAGGAGGGTAAATGACGACTGCGGTACCGATGGCAACGCCTGCCACGGCACCAATCCCTTTTAACGAGATGGGAATATGCTCAGCTTTAGGTTGACCCTGGGTTGGGGGCTCGGTTAAGAGCGCCAATTCTCCCGTTGCTTCGGCATGCGCAATCATACCGCCCAATTGCGCGGCTAATGTGATCAAAAAAGCTTCTTCAGAATCGTCAAAACTACGTTGTATAGCCTGTTGCGCAACCAAAACACCATATAATTTTCGGTGTTGAATAATGGGGACACCTAGAAAAGCATGTAGATGCTCCTCTTTGAGCAGTGGGTTGTAGTAAAAGTCAGGATGGTCACTCGCATCATCCAGATTAATGGGCTCTTCACGGCGACCGACCAAACCAATGACGCCACGGTCGATAGACATGCGCACCATGGACTCGGCATCTTTATTCAAGCCTTTGGTGGCAATTAAGACATATTCGCGATTTTTGTTGTCAATCAAAAAAACGGACACGGCATCGGCATAGATGGCGGAACTGACGCATTCCACCAATGTATTGAATGCCGCAAGCAAATGGGGTGCTGTGGTAACATCTTGGACAATGCGTTTTAATATTTTAAGCATTAGCTTTTATGACCACCATGATGTGCTCGCCTTCGGCGCAAACCTAACGGAGTATGCCGTTTTTTTAAGAGGTATTCTAACTCTTTTAGGGCTTGAATATAGACTTGTTTCTTAAAAAAGATCACCAAATCTTGCGGTTCTTTATAATCCACCCATCGCCAACTATCAAACTCAGGAGAGTTACTGAGATCCAATCGAACTTTTTGCTCATTACTACGGAGTTTCAGTAAAAACCATTTTTGTTTTTGTCCAATGACCAATGGTTCTGAGCCGTGGCGCAAATATTGCTTAGGAAGGCGGTATTTTAACCATCGCTTGGTGACGCCCAATAGTTCGACGTCATCACGCTCTAAGCCGATTTCCTCTTTTAATTCACGAAATAAGGCTTCTTTGGGTGTTTCTCCGGGAGCGAGTCCGCCCTGAGGGAATTGCCAGGCATCGTGCCCGTAGCGTTTTCCCCAGAACACGCGGTTAGCTTCATTCATTAAAATGATGCCAACGTTCAATCGATAGCCCGCGCGATCAATTAACATGATGGTTTCAACAATTAAAAAAAGATGTGATGATTTTTTCACAAAAGATGAGACTTTGGCAACAAGAACTTTGGATCGTACGAAGTATATTTTTAGCACGATCCTTTCTTTTATGTTGATGCGAAGTATATAATCATCAGCTAATGTTTATCTGGAGTGATATGTGTCTGCGAGTATTTGGCAGAAGTGTTTGAGTTTGTTACAAGAAGAATATCCTGCGCAACAATTTAATACGTGGTTGAGGCCTTTACAAGCGGAGATACAAGGTTCGACATTAATCTTACTGGCCCCTAATCGTTTTGTGGTAGATTGGGTCAAAACGCATTTTAATGAACGGATTAATGAATTGGTTCGGCAGTTATTTCCAGACACCATCACGCTAGTCAGCATAGAAATTGGTACCAAAGCAGCAGCAGTACCTGCCGCATCGACGGTTGTTGCAAGCGCTGCAGTGCCAACGTCTGCGACGGAAGTGAGCACAAAAAAAGTGATTGATCACCATAGTGCTTTAAATAAAAAATTCGTATTTGATAGT
>CAISKC010000203.1 GCA_903885895.1 uncultured Legionella sp. | reverse complement strand
CACCACGTAAAACCTGTGTTTGGATGGTTGCACTGTTCATGTAAAACCTGAATTCGCTATATTTGGGTTACTATTTGGTGCAGTGGCCTGGGGCATTATGTGGTACCCATACCGAATTTTGGCTGAAGCGGGTCTTTCTGGGGTAGCTTCAAGCTTTTACACCTTTGGTATTGCCACATTAATAGGGTGTATTTTTTACTTTAAGCACTGGCGTAGTGCATTTAATTTACCCCCAAGTATTATTTGGTTAAGTCTCGCTGCAGGCTGGACTAACCTCAGTTACGTGCTTGCCGTCATTGACGGTGAAGTTATGCGCGTAATGCTGTTATTTTATTTGTCGCCCTTGTGGACATTAATCCTTTCACATTTCGTACTTAAAGAAAAAACAAAACCAATTGGGTATATTGCGATTGCCACCTCATTGCTTGGCGCATTTATTATGTTGTATAACCCAAATGTAAGCAGTTTGCCTTTGCCGAGAAATTCAGCAGAATGGCTTGCTTTGTCAGCTGGAGTTGGTTTTTCGTTGAGTAATGTAATTGCACGTAAATCTCATCATTTGTCGATAAGAGCTAAGTCTTCTGCTGTTTGGTTTGGTGCTGTGTTAGTAGCCATCTGCTTTTCCCTCTTTAGGCCGAATGGACTCAAAGTACCAAGCCATTTTATATGGAGTCATTGGCTCATCATGGTTTTAATTGCAGTGCTTCTCATTGCTGTTACTTTGCTTGTGCAGTATGGAATTGCAAAAATAGCCGCTACTCGCGCATCAGTAATATTTTTATTTGAATTAGTAGTTGCAGCGTTGTCCTCTTATTACCTAGCTAATGAAACGATGACGCTTAATGAATTGGTAGGGGGTGCATTTATCTTTGTAGCAGCAATATTTTCTACTAGTAACTTTAATGATTAACTCGTTAAATTAGACTGATTTTTTAGTATGGTGCAATGCTCCTGCCATAAGCTTAGATATATTTTTTCTAGGTCTAGCGTGAATTTTGGCGTGTCAAATAAAGAAGAGCGACCTCTGGAATCCTTTAATTTTTTCTTAATTTTATCAATAATATTAGGATTATTTAGTAAATTAAGTGCTTTAATTTCATAGTCTTGTAGGTCATAGCTAATAAGTTCATTTAAGTCTTCTGCCTGTAGTAAGCTTCCTGCAACACGTGAGGCAAAGGTGTCGCCTGCCAAAGTGAGTACCGGCACTCCCATCCATAATGCATCGCTACAAGTGGTATGTGCGTTGTAGGGATTGGTATCCAAGAATAAGTCGGCATGTACATGACGGGCAAGGTGGTCTGCAATATCCACACGTGGTGCGAAAATTAAACGATTTCGATTGATTCCAAGTAACTCGGCTTCTCTTATAAGATTTTGTTTGGCCCAAACATTGCAATCCAGTAGCCAAAGTACGCTGTTATCTTGCGCATTTAGCAGTCTCATCCATACTGCAAATATTTCGGCAGTAATTTTAAAGCTTTGATTAAAGCAACAAAAAATAAAGCCAGTTAATGGCAATCCGCAGGCTTCCCGGCTTGGCGTTTTGCCTACTGGGCGTTTGCGATCGTTAGCCTGATAGCAGTCAGGTAATAGCGCCAGTTTTTCAGCGTAATGATGTGTGCTGGTTGGTGGTGTGATAAAGTTGTCGGTTAGAATGAAATCAAATAAAGGATGTTCTTGACCTCCTTCTGACCTAACGCTGCCCATGGTGCCAGGAAAGCCTAGCCAGTTAATATTAATCGGGGCAGGTCGCAGCGCGGCAATGCCGCTGCGAGAGTTTTGTGTAAAACCAGTGAGATCTACCAAAATATCAATTCCACAATCATTAATTTTTTGTGCAGATTCTATTTCGGATAATTCCCGAATGTCATTAAATTGATCGAAAGCTTTAATTAGTCGCTTTCGGACAGATGTTTTATCATTAACTCCATAGGAGAAAGCAATAATCTCAAATTGTGTGCGATCGTGAAGTTCAAGTAATTCGCTGACTAAAAATGCTAATGGGTGCAGTCTGAAGTCTGCTGATAGATATCCGATTTTAATTTTTTGTTTCTGGGTGGGTAAACTAAAGTGATATTTCTGGTTTATCTTAATCATTGCGCTGTAACGATTATTTACCCAGTTGTTAGCGCAAATTTTTTGTTCATGTGCATTGGAGCCTGGCATGGCTAAAAATGCAAACGGTGAAATTT
>CAISKC010000202.1 GCA_903885895.1 uncultured Legionella sp. | reverse complement strand
CAATTGTTGTTTGAAATCGTCCAAATCAAAACCATTGCCTTTTTTGATTTTTTTAGCTAATTTTTCACTGGCTTTTTTATCTGTTTTTCGTTCCACTTCTTCGATCAAAGAGAGGATATCACCCATGCCTAAAATGCGTGATGCAATGCGTTCGGGATGAAAGGGCTCAAATGAATCCGATTTTTCGCCAAAACTCATAAATTTAATGGGTTTGCCCGTGATATATTTGACGGATAATGCAGCGCCACCGCGTGCGTCGCCATCCATTTTTGTCAGAATCACACCTGTTAAAGGTAGTGCTTCATTGAACGCTTTGGCGGTGTTGGCCGCATCGTGTCCGGTCATGGCATCCACGACAAAAAAAGTTTCGATAGGCTTAGCGATCTGATGAATTTCTTTCAACTCATCCATCATGGCGTTATCAATGTGTAAACGGCCGGCCGTATCAATAATCAGCACATCGACAAATTGTTTTTTGGCAAAATCTAATGCTTTGGCGACTATTTGAGCGGGTTTTTCACTAGCGTTGGTAGGAAAGCACTCTACGCCGATAGATTCCGCCAAAACTTGCAATTGCGTAATCGCTGCAGGGCGGTATACGTCCACGCTGACAAGCATGACTTTCTTTTTTTCAGTTTCATGTAAATAACGCGCTAGTTTTCCGCAATTGGTGGTTTTACCAGAACCTTGTAAGCCTGCTACCAGACATACTGCGGGAGGTTGGGTACTGTAATTAAACTCTACCCGAGTATCCCCCATGATATGGATAAGTTCTTCTTTAATAATTTTTATGAGGGCTTGGTTTGATTTGAGGTTGTTGTCAATGTCTTGACCTAGTGCCTTTTCTTTTACTTTTGCAATAAATGCTTTGACAACCGGTAGTGCGACATCAGCTTCTAAAAGCGATAAGCGCACTTCTTGTAATGCGCCTTGCATATTTTCTTCGGTAAAACGGCCTTGACCAGTAACGTTTTTAAATGCTCTGGCTAATTTTTCAGTTAATTGATCAAACATGGTTAATCCCAACTTAACAATATTGAGCATATCTTATCATATACTCAAATACTTCACTAATTCAGGCTTGTTTGTTGGTAGGTAACATGATGAATGTATGAGGAGGAAAATAGGGTCGTGCTTGGCTAAGTAATAATATTTTGCGCGTGCGCTCCAAAAGTCTTCAGGTGACACGACGGCCTTGGTCTTAATTGAACGACATTGTCCTTGATGGATACCCCTCTTTTTTTAAAGTCAGGAGTGCTACAATGATCCTCAGTATGAAAATTAAGGATAGCTAGTGCACATTTCTGTGAATTTTCTTCTTGTCCTGGTTATGGTTCTGGTGACTCTATCGGCTTTTTTCTCAGCGGCCGAGATTGGTGTGATGTCTTTAAACCGTTATCGACTGCGCCATTTGGTGAAGCAAAAACACAAAGCAGCTATTCGAGTGAATCATTTGTTAGCGCATCCTGATCGTTTACTTAGTATTATTTTGATTGGGAATACCATTTGCAATATCGTAGCGTCCATGGCGGTTACGTTGGTTGGGCAGTTTTGGTATGGAGAAACCGGTGCTATCGGTGCTTCTGTATTGTTGACGGTCATCATATTGATTTTTTCGGAAATGACGCCTAAGACTTACGCGGCATTACATCCGCAAAAAGTGGCTTTTTTATGCTCTTTTCCTTTGACCGTATTGCAATGGGTGTGTTCACCTTTGGTTTCTGTCATTTCCTGGGTGGCTAATTTTTTGTTAGGTCGTGTGGGGGGAGAGAGCGATCAAGTAAATAAAGATGCGTTGTCGGGCGAAGAGTTGCGTTCGGTCGTGCATGAAGCAGGCAGTCTTTTGCCAATTGAGCATAAAGGCATGCTCTTGAGTTTGTTGGACTTGGAGCAAGCAAGAGTCGAAGATATCATGGTTCCCAAAGCAGAAATTGTGGGTATCGATTTGGATCAAGCATGGCATAAGATATTGGAGCAGTTAGAAACAACGCAGCATACTCGCTTACCCTTGTATCGAAGTTCTATTGATCAATTGGAAGGGGTGATTCATTTACGTTCTGTGTTGAATTTGCTGTTGGATAATCGCTTAAATATGGATGGTTTATTAAAGATTGCGGAAGCACCTTATTATATCCCTGAGGCGACGCCGTTGAACGTGCAAATTCTAAATTTTCAGAAAATGAAACGGCGCTCTTGTTTTGTCGTAAATGAATATGGTGATCTGCAGGGATTGGTCACGATGGAAGATATTTTAGAAGAAGTGGTAGGGGAATTTACTACGGATATTGCGGATTTAAGCAAAGACATTGTGGTGCAAGGGGATGGATCTTTCATTATTGACGGTAGCATTACTTTATGGAATTTGTCGCGCATGCTGAATTGGACATTGCCTGCATTGGGACCAAGAACCTTAAGTGGTTTGATTATTGAGTATTTAGGATACATTCCACCTGCTGATTGCTGTTTAAAAATGACGAATTATCGCATTGAGATTTTAAAAGTCGGCGACAATACGATTCGCAGTGTTTCTATGGTGAAGATAAAATCGAATTAAGAAAACATGGTTCATACTAAGCGCTGACAGATGCCGGTTTCTAACCAAAGGTGTTCCAGAATTCCTTCTCCTCTTGAGGGGAAAAGGGTGCTAGGAGAGCGGATGAGGGCAGAGGTATCCCCGCATAAGTTTTTGTTACAAAATAACACAACAGGAGTATAGGGTGGACAAAGGAGTGCAACGTCGTTCTGAAGTATCTATCCAAATTCCAACCAAAATGTATGGTGATAAAACTCTAATGTTGGTTGACCGATTTAGAAAAAATGT
>CAISKC010000201.1 GCA_903885895.1 uncultured Legionella sp. | reverse complement strand
GCGATCCAACTCAAATTACAGCGGCCCGATCTTGAAATTCTTATTCATGAAAAACGCTCGGAGTACACGCGTCATCACACGTTATGGCTCAGCCCTCAATCTTTCGCGGATTGCCAAACGGATGAATATCAAATTATTGAGTCCCTCATACGGCAATTGCGAAGAAATCCTCATATCCGTACCAAAAAACTAGAAGAAATATTAAAGAATTTGGCAGAACGCTTAGGAATTGTCATTCATTACAAGGCTAAAATTACAGAGATTGATCGCGATCTATTGAGTGTTTATCCTGACGCGATCCTAATCATTGGAGCCGACAGCATCCACAGCACGGTCAATGAGAAAATATTTGGGGCTGAGAATACGCACTCTATGCCTTTGGCTTACGCAGCACAAATTAAATACAACACACAGGGAGCTAGTCTGCAAGAAAGCACTTTATTTGAAACCTATCCACTCCTCAAGCAATCCCATTATTTGGCTGCGATCACACATGGAAAAGTCGATGAAAAAAACGAAGCGCCAATCACTATTCAATTTTTAGTCCCCAAATCTATTTATGACGCATTGAGAACCATCCGCCCTTCTGGTCAAGCCATAAATCTGTTTTCCGAGGAGATGCATGAGCTGATTCCATCCGAATTATTGGCTGATATCAAAACCCAAATCGGCTATCGCTTGGCACACAACGAAAATATTCTATTAGAGTCGGTCCAATTAACCACGACTGCATTGCCACAACAACGCTGTCGTCACACCACGCTGTATAAAGAGGGTCACTATTATGGGCTCATTGGCGATGCAGCATTGGGCTTATCCTACTTTCAAGGTATGAACTCTGGCTTACATCTGGCAACCAAATTTTCAGCTGCGATTGTGAAACAATGGGGAGAAATTTGTAACCATAATCCCAACGCATTGAAAGACTATGAAACACAATATGACCGCTTTGCCAACACGGCTGTACGCCAAGGTTACCAAACCAACTTCATGTTGAAATTTTTTCGTTACTACCTCGATGTCAGTGCACTATTTCCCATCCAATCTGTTTATGTTGAACCCAATGATATTGCTGAGTACCATCGACGTTTTGATATTATACATTAAGTCAGTCAGTTTTATTTGGCGACCCGCGATGCAGCCTCAGAATCCTCAAGTTCTGACGAGGTGCAATCCTGGTTAGAGAATCAAATGCCTACCGGTTTGGTCATTTTACAAAGCCAATTGCAAAAAGAAGCCCTAACTTATCAGCAGCAACAACCTTTATTACATCAAGCGCTCATGACGCTTGCCAGCATTGATCATCATCATTTGAGTCTTTACGAAAAAGCGTATTTGGGACTTGCCATCAGCAAAACGCGCTTGTTATTAGACAATCCTACGCCACAAGCACATCAAAGCTATTTGAAATTTTTAGCACGCTTAAAACCAGAACGATCTAGTTTTAATCATATATGTACCATCACGCTATTACTCATAGCGGGATTAATTAGCATTTCTCTAGGAGTGGGTGCGGGCTTAGGATTTGTAGCACTCGGTATCCCGCTCAGCATTGCTTGCACGTTAGGGGGTAGTATCTTGTTTGGATTAGGGGTATTTCATCATCAGAGAAAACCCAGCCAACCACCGAGCGCAACTTGTATAGCAGTTGAAGAAATTGCGAGTCGAATTAGGGTATTTCCTTGAAATAGGCATCCTTGATTAGGTGTTTTTTATTATCTAAAATTAGTGTAGACTCATGTTCGCGGAAATTCCTCAATTAGGTTAATCGTGCCTGAATGATCTGAAACAGGAGTTGTCATGATGATAACAATTCTATAGGACCGAATATATGGTCACATTATTAGAAGCTGCGAAGAACTCTGAGAGAACCTATCGAGAAAGCTTACTTTCCACGTATCGTCAAAATAAATCTATTTTCTTGAAAAACGTCGAAAAATACCAAAACAGCTCATTGCAAATATTCGATACCATACAAAGTGCGCCACTCATTCATGAAAACCCTATATTGAGAGAAACAAAAGGAAGTGCCAAAGGAAACAAGCATACTTTTGAATCCAAAAAACAATTTTATTTGCCAGAAAGTGAAATTCAAGAATTTTATAATAATGGGTATATTGCGAAAAAATATCGCCTTCCTAATTTTTCTGATCAAGATATAAAAAAATTGGAAAATGATTATATCGCCTATCAAAATAGTTGTTTTAATCAGGAACAAGAGGCTGCCTATTCTAAATTACCTGATTATTTTGGTCAT
>CAISKC010000200.1 GCA_903885895.1 uncultured Legionella sp. | reverse complement strand
GCCAACTGGTATCATCAAGTCTTTGGGCATGAACATTCAGATGATGAAAAAATTCCTGATTTTCCTCGAACATTATTTGAAGATAAGGCCACTCGTCGCGTACACTTAGGATTATTATTTTCAGAATATGTGAAATTACATCAAATTGAGGTGGATGCCACGCGTGTAGATGCTATGATTGAAATGTTTGCTAGTGCTTACGAGGCGCCAGAAGAAGTCCGAAATTGGTATCGTAGCCATAAAGATCGTATGGCTGAAATTGAAGCTTTGGTCATGGAAGAATTGGTAGCTGATCAGATTATTTTAACTGCAAAAGTGGTAGCAAAAGCTCAGGATTATGATTCAGTCATGAATCCGAATCCGAATCCGAAAGAGAAAGAACAAGAAAAAGAGAAGAAGAAAAAATAATTTATCGAATGGCTAATCAAAGGAGATAGAGGATGGTATGGACGGCAAAGGAAAGTATCCAAGCAACTAGCGGCCTAGTTCCAATGGTCGTCGAACAAACCTCTCGTGGTGAACGTTCCTATGATATTTATTCTCGACTGCTGAAAGAGCGTATTATCTTTTTGTTGGGCCAAGTAGAAGATCACATGGCCAATTTGGTTGTGGCTCAATTACTGTATCTTGAATCAGAAAATCCTGATAAAGATATTTTTATGTATATTAATTCTCCAGGTGGCGTCGTAACCTCTGGTCTTGCTATTTACGATACGATGCAATTTATCAAGCCGGATGTGAGTACTTTATGCATCGGCCAAGCGGCGAGTGCTGCTGCGTTATTATTGTGTGCTGGGGCTGAAGGCAAGCGGTTCGCGTTACCTAATTCACGTGTTATGATTCATCAGCCTTTAGGCGGTTACCAAGGGCAAGCGACTGACATTGAAATTCATGCGCGGGAAACCATGGTCGTTCGTGAGCGTTTGAATGCGATTATGGCGGAACATACAAAGAAGACGCCTGAGCAGATTATGCGTGATACGGAGCGTGATAATTTTATGAGTGCCGAACAAGCCGTTGCTTATGGCTTAGTTGATAAAATCATGAGTGCTAAGGATAGATAAAACTCATTCGTACAGTTTATATTCTTGAGACGGGCTTGAAATTAGGGATTTTGTCCCCATTTGAAAACAGTAGCAATAAATTTGTGTGCTAGGCGTTGTTTCTGAGAGGGGATCATAGATGGCTAAAAGTGGTGGTTCAGGGGGCAAAACATTATTTTGCTCATTTTGTGGTAAAAGTCAGAACGAAGTAAAAAAATTAATTGCCGGTCCTTCTGTATTTGTCTGTGATGAATGTGTGGAACTGTGTAATGACATCATCCAAGAAGAAACGCCTGAAAAACTAGAAAATGCGGAAGTGAAGCTTTCTAAGCCAAAAGAAATTGCTGCATTTTTGGATGAGTATGTCGTTGGTCAGCCGCACGCTAAAAAAGTATTATCCGTTGCGGTGTATAATCACTACAAGCGTTTATATCATAAAACCGAAGATGGCATTGAGTTAGGTAAATCTAACATTTTGCTGATTGGTCCTACTGGGTCTGGAAAAACTTTGCTGGCTCAAACCTTAGCCAAATTTTTGAATGTGCCATTCACTATAGCGGATGCGACCACGTTAACCGAAGCTGGTTATGTCGGGGAAGACGTCGAAAATATTATTCAAAAACTTCTGCAAAAATGTGATTATGATATTGCAAAAGCCCAACAAGGCATTGTTTACATTGATGAAATTGACAAAATTTCTCGCAAATCAGATAACCCATCTATTACTCGGGATGTGTCAGGCGAAGGCGTCCAGCAAGCTTTGCTGAAGCTGATTGAAGGCACAGTGGCTTCTGTCCCACCCCAAGGCGGAAGAAAGCACCCGCAACAAGAGTTTTTACAAGTAGATACCTCGAATATTTTGTTTATTTGTGGGGGCGCATTTGCTGGGTTAGACAAAGTTATCCGTGAACGTTCTGAAAAGACTGGTATAGGATTTTCCGCAAAAATAAATCATAAAGACGGCAGCGATTTTCAAGAAATCCTAGGATCCTTGGAGTCGAATGATTTGGTTAAATACGGATTGATTCCTGAGTTTGTTGGGCGTCTTCCTGTCGTGACAACCTTGCATGAGTTAGATGAATCTGCTTTGATTGATATTCTTACTAAGCCTAAAAATGCGTTAGTCAAACAATTTCATGCCTTGTTTAAAATGGAAGACGTTGATTTGGAATTTCATGATGCGGCTTTGAAGTTGATTGCTAAAAAAGCGATTGCACGTAAAATTGGGGCTCGCGGTTTGCGCGCAACCATGGAAAATATTTTATTGGATACAATGTACGAATTACCTTCTATTGAGGGTGTGAAAAGCGTTGTTGTCGATGAATCTGTGGTAAATGGTATCAAGCAACCCATTTTGGTCTATGCAGACAACGAAGAAAAAAAAGCCGTGTAGTTAGGGGTAAATCATGTCCGTTGAAATCGAACCAGTACCACCTAAAGAAGAGATGAATCTTGCGCATGTGGTAAACTGAAAGAGGAAAGAGTTCAGGATGGAATCTGGCCGTATCTAAACGGCTGGCGGAAGTGCAAGTCAGAAATTGGTTTTAAATTCGCGGGGGGGGAACTG
>CAISKC010000199.1 GCA_903885895.1 uncultured Legionella sp. | reverse complement strand
GTTGCTTATTGATAACAAATGTACGGAATAAGATGTTATTTATACAATAATCCCGCATTTTGCTGTCATATTTGATGTGATTTTGTGACAAGTTCGGTTTGAAATTTGAACAGTCAATTCACCAGCAGTTGTTAAGCAGTATCATCAAAATGGCATATTGAAATTTTAAATGCTGCCAGCAGTTAAATTGTACTGCCTTTATTCTATTACAAAATAGTGCCGAAATAGGGTTTATTTTATTACAAATAAACTGTAAATTTGCCCTTATTCTGTTACATTTTCTATTATGGCCTTTAAAAGAAGTATTGAAAATCATCTTAGTCGCTGGAAAATAAGTGCCGCGCGTAAGCCGCTTATTATAAGAGGCGCGCGTCAGGTTGGCAAAACCACCTTGATACGTGATTTTGCCGAAACGTATGCACACGCTATTGTGCTCAACCTGGAAAAACCAGCCGACCGCCGTTATTTTGATGACTTTGATGATGTTCAAACTATTTTTGAAGCTTTATTTTTAGCACATAATATTCCTTCATCGGCTGTCACAGATACCCTTTTATTCATCGATGAAATTCAGGAGAGCCCCAAGGCCATCCAGTTGTTGCGCTATTTTTATGAAGAAATACCTGCGCTTCATGTCATCAGCGCAGGTTCATTATTGGAATTTGCGATGCAGAAAGTACATAGCTTCCCGGTAGGCCGTGTGGAATTTTTATATCTCCACCCGTTGAATTTTCAGGAATATCTGGAAGCCACCGGAAAGCAAGCGTTGCTCAAACAATTGCAGCAGATCCCGGTAAAAGCTTTTGCACATCAAACCTTAATGGATGCCTTTCATCGCTATGCGATTAAACGGTATGACCATGATAAAATACAGCAAAATATAGATGACGTGACCAAGCTGGTTTCCACAATGCCTAAAGTTATTGGGGTAAAAACCAGCCATCATTTCGGGAAATGGTCAAAGAGCCTCATCATTGGTATAGTGGTTTGTTTCTTTTTGACAGCGACAGTCATCAAGATGTTTAACCTTAAAAACGCTCAGCATATAAAGGCGAAGGCTATTTATTCCTACCAGGCTGAGAAAAAGCAGTGGGGTTGGAGAGTATATGATGTTAATCAGTGAAATTTTTAGATTTGATAAAACATAGTTTTAATTAATAAAACCCAAATGGTATGCAAAAATGTAAATCAATTTATCTTAAAGATGGTTATTATTGTCTAAACACTGATGCCAGCCCTGGTTTATATGGATGTGATTATTTTATAAATGAAAATGAAGATATTTTTATAAGAAATAATGGTGGTTTTATATTTGAAACAGGGATTTTCAAAATTATTTGGATGACTCCTGGTGAACGAAAATCTATTACAGAATATAATAAATTAACTAAAGAATACCCCGTTCGCGTTCTACTTATAAAATCCGGGGATGACCTACCTAAAAATAGCTATATACTTGTCAAAGAATACGATAATATTCAAACGATAGAATCTTTTTTTGAAATATTAGATTATTATCAAAATTTCAATAACGAAAAATTTGTGGACCTTTTATTTCTATTAGCAAATTCGCTCGCTCATTTTCGAGATGCCTGTGGACTTAACGATGAATCCTTACGAGTTTCTCATAGAATGAATGAGCAAATAGTTAATAGAAGTCAAGGCTTAATGCCTGATATGAAACAAAGTGAAATGAACCATTATGATAAAGACGCGCTTATGTTTCTAAAAGAAAATGTAAACACACTTAATAAAATTAAATCGCTACTCGAATCTTAGAATGGGGTAGTCCTGTAAATGAAGTCAAATGAATTTTTAAGATACAACAAGGCAGCTACTTCCATTCATTCCGCCGTGCTTCATTCATTTCAGTAGCAGCTTTGTTGCCCCACAGCAGGAGTGAAGTTCCTTAGCACTCACAACACACCTGCTTTTCCCAATGCTCTTAAGTCATAAATTTCAATCCCATATTAACCACTAAAAGAAAATATCGTTAAAATCCCGGTTGATAAAGTATTCCTATAATTGTAAGTTTAGCGTTTAATATTGATTTTAATCAAAATAAATTTTATGCTGCGCAATTATATAAATATTAAAGAAGATGATTTAGATAAGCCTATTTATAGAATATTTTCAAGGGATAGATTTATTCAACTTTTTGAAACAAGAAAGATAACATTAGTTAAGCCCAAATTATGGGAAGATCCATTTGAAAATTTTATAATGAATGCAACAGGGCAAACTAAAGAAGGTGAGAAATTTAAGGTCTCTTTTCGGGAAAAATACTATGGACAATGCTGGACAACTAAAAGAGAAAGTGACGCTATGTGGAGAATTTATTCACCTAGTAAAAATGGGATTAAGATAAAAACAACTATTAGAAAATTGTTTGAATCTTTATATAGTCAAAGTGGCAACTTCAAAGATATTTCATGTTTTATTGGGAAAGTTGAATATTTTTCAACTTCTAAGCTTGTTTCATTATTGAGTGATCCAGATAATATGAGGGCTAATTTGACCGATACCACCGGTTTAGGACAAGCTACAACTTTATTATTAAAACGGATTGCATTTAGCCATGAAAAGGAAGTAAGAATAATTTATAACTATGTATGGTTCACAGCGCCACCAACCGCTCCTTCTCATCCTTACTTAAAGCCTTTATGACCAGCTCTCGTTTTAGCGCCTCTGAGCGGCTGCCCAGTTGTTCGGAATAAACCAAAGTGAGTG
>CAISKC010000198.1 GCA_903885895.1 uncultured Legionella sp. | reverse complement strand
TTCCAAAACTAGCGCCCTTACTACCTTTGCCCATTCCAGCGCCTTTGGCATTAGGCAAACCAACCCAGCACTATCCCTGGCACTGGTCTATCTATCGTTGGATAGAAGGTGAAGCCGCCGCATCTGCGTCTATCACTCATTTAAGTGACTTCGCTACGAGCCTAGGGCGGTTTCTTACGGCCTTACAAAACATCGATGCCACCAATGGACCAGTAGCGGGACCCCATAGTTTCTATCGTGGCGGCTCATTGTCAATTTATGATACTGAAACGAGACAAGCAATCGATACACTGAAAGATAAAATAGATACTGATACTGCAACAAGCGTTTGGGAAACAGCGCTTGCAACTCATTGGGATAAACCTCCAGTTTGGGTCCATGGAGACATCAGCACCGGAAACTTATTAGTAAAAAATGGACAACTCTCTGCCGTCATTGATTTCGGACAGCTCTGTATTGGAGATCCAGCTTGTGATCTAGCGATTGCCTGGACGCTATTCAAAGATGATAGTCGCAAAGCATTTCGAGCATCTCTCCTACTCGACGCAGATACATGGGCTCGTGGTCGGGCATGGACACTATGGAAAGCATTGATTTGCGCTGCAGGTTTAGATCCCAATAATGCGGAAACTGCACAATATTGGCGTATCATCAATGATGTGCTTTTGGATCATAAGCGCGACAGCTCAGTTTAACCTCTAAAAATCCCCTTCGTTCCTCAATAAAAATCATTTATAATGTCATCGCACTTACTCAACTAAAAACCATATTATGTCGAGCCCATCTTCTCCTGAACCTATTTATAATACAATTGGAAAAACCTACGATACCACTCGTAAGGCCGACCCTGCTATTGCTCAAAAAGTCATGCGGTTTCTTTGTGTGGAGCCCCAGAAAACCTATTTAGATATAGGCTGTGGATCAGGGAATTATACTGGCGCCCTCAGCAACTTTGGTTTCAATATCGATGGAATTGATATTTCACCGGAAATGCTTAATAAAGCCAAGATCAAACATCCAAATATCAACTGGTATGAAGGTAATGCGAAACGGCTACCCTTCCAATCAAACAGTTATGATGGTGCAATTTGTATTCTTGCCACACATCATATTAAAGATATTACGATAGCTTTCAAAGAAGCTTTTCGTGTGATATCTCATGGACAGTTTGTCATTTTTACGGCAACCCCAAAACAATGCGATGGCTATTGGTTACGAGAATACTTCCCTAAAATGATCGCGGATGCATGTCATATCATGACTGATTTTGAACCCATTCAGCGAGCTTTATCTGATGCTGGATTTAGTAATATTTCTGCGGAGCCCTATTTCGTAACCAATATTTTAGAAGATTTATTTTTACATGCCGGAAAATATCGTCCCGAAATTTATTTAAATCCCGCCGTGCGCGCAGGCATTTCGTCTTTCCATGTCTCTGCATATGACAATGAAGTGGAAGAAGGGCTTACCAAACTAAAGCAAGATATTGAAACATCTAGAATCCAAGACGTTATTCAACAATATGAAAACTCGATAGGCGATTATATGTTTATTGTTGCAGAAAAATGAGTCACTAATTCATCAAGTAACGCATAGCTGGAAATTTAGAGCAGTTGAATCTCGCTAAACCTATACAAGATTATTGAACTACGATACGCTAAAAATTTAATTTTTAGCTATCTCATAAACTTCAAGGGGAATACCATGAAAAAAAAGGAACTGGTTGATGCCATCAGCGCAACGGCAGGATTGACTAAAAAAGATGCGGAAAATGCCTTAAATGCGATGATTAGCTCCATTACCGACCTGCTTGCTAAAGGCGACTCTATTGTTCTGACCGGGTTTGTAAGCATATCAGTGAAAAAGCGTGCAGCACGAAAAGGCCGCAACCCCACCACAGGTGCACCATTAAATATTCCAGCTAGAAATACCGTAAGCTTCAAAGCTGGTTCAAAACTGAAAGAAGCTATTAACGAGTAATTCAGAGCATTATGAGGCAAAGTCAATCCATTTTAAAAAGACCTTCATCTATCATGTTTGGGTACTCAACTATTTTTATAATGGTTGAACTACCCTCTCTATCCATTTTGTTTAAGCCAATATCTTAAATTATTTGCAAGTCTGCCTTGCCGATGTAAAGCCTGGGGTGAAACTT
>CAISKC010000197.1 GCA_903885895.1 uncultured Legionella sp. | reverse complement strand
TTGCTGGTTTTGATTCGTTAGAAGTCGCTACAACCTTAGCCAAACATTTTTTTAAGCAACATAGTGCCATCAAATATGTTTTATATTTTAATGATGACGATATTTTATGTGCATTACCAGTGGCAAAAAGAGGGGCTCCCATTATTTTAGGGACCAGTGATGCAGCAGAAATTTGTCGAAAATTAGGAGATTGTTCTTTAGACGAATGTTTTACGTATTATGATCAACCTCGAGCACTTGGAACAGATTTGACCCAAACTGAGAATGCTAATGCAATTGTTTTAATGGATGAGGGGACGCATTTACAGAGCTTTTTGCAAGGCTGTTTGCGAATGCGTGGGTTGGAAAAACAACAAACTTTAGACTTGGTTGTACCACCCAATTTGGATAAGCAATCTTTGCCAAATTTACTGAAAAAGATGCAAACCAATGAAG
Organism: uncultured Legionella sp.; assembly: GCA_903885895.1. Taxonomy (GTDB): domain Bacteria; phylum Pseudomonadota; class Gammaproteobacteria; order Legionellales; family Legionellaceae. The sequence continues at coordinate 3,939 of CAISKC010000197.1, read as the reverse complement.
AACAGCAAGTGTTGGAAGACAATGTTGCGGCAAGTTTCGATAAATTAGAAAACCTTGTTCGCTTAGATTTAGAGCAAAGAATCATGGCAATCGATGCGACGAATGTGGATGCCAAACATCGATATATGCTGGCATTCGAACGCTTTTTCGTAGATAAACCGGATGTGCAAGATTTGTTTACTAAGTATGGTGGCATGTACCATAAAGAGAATACACAACAGATCTTGGCGAGGCATCAACGCCATCTGCTCAAAGAGTGGCGTCAGTGCTTGGACGCGGTGCGTATGATGCCAAGTATATCAGATAGAGACAGCATGACTCTGGCCATGAATCGTATCATTCATGAATCAGAAACCAGTTGTCCCAAAGAGACATTAAATAGAATTGGAAAAAAGCAGCATGGACAAGAAATAGAAGAACAAACGGAGCTGGAGCTGGAGTTAGAACAATTAGATGAATATTACGATGCAAGTTTATTTCCTGTATCACCGGTACCTTGGGAACCAAGCGCCGCACATCAACTGAGCGAATGGTGTGGACGTATGCCAAATTTCTCACGTAATTTGCTATATAGCCCCAATTTCTCCCAAGTGTACGAAGAGCAGCCGGAGCGGTTGGATAGATATGTCAAACCGGCTCATATGGTTTATTTCGAGAAAAAATTTGGAGTCTTAACGGCTTGCTTGATTACACAAGCCGAAGCACTGGAGATAAAGCGGCGTAATCCGAGCGGGCAGTGGTGGTTGAGTACACCAAGGCATACTGTTTTGGGTGGGTGCCGGCCAGAACGGATAGAATATGATCCGGAATATCAAGCATTGATTGAACAGATCCGTTATTTTAATGGAGAAGTGAATACATTGATTGATAAACGGAAACCTTGTGCGTGGCTGAGTAGTGAGTCGGATATAAAACTTGATTTTTATACACAACAAATTTTACCCAATCGCGAGGCAACTCATGTGCGCGAGGATGCGAAGCGTATATTGCAACAGCAGGCATTGCGACAAACAATCGCACAAAAACAATCTAAGGGGATCTTGGCGACGCTTTTCAATTGGTAAAAGACTTGTTTTCAGGGCAAACGCATCTTAATTGCAATGCATGTAATCTAAACGTAGGGGCGAGCGGCGTTCGCCTTTTTTTCCAGCCACACGTATTTTGATGTTTGATGGAAGGGCGAGCGCCGCTCGCCCCTACATGGTTGTATATTTGTCTCATATTGAAAGTTAGATGAGATTTCTCTTTGATGCTGCTCAAGCACTTGAAACGGCGTGTTTAAGACAAAAAACCAAAGTATTTGGCTTGTCATTAGGTGATCGTGCGTGTTTAGCTTTAGCCCAGCGTAATCAGTTTGCTGTGATCACAGCCGATAAGATTTGGAAAGAAATAAACTTGCCAATTGAAATTATTTTAATCAGATAAAGCGCGAAGCAACCATACAGTTTGACAAATGATAAATCATGATCCTATACTTTATTGTGCAATGCAGCATAATAGGAGCATACCATGAGTCAACCAAATTATGAGAATACGTTTAAGAAAACTCAAGATTTTATGCAAGAAGTTTCGCAGTTAAATATGGAAACACTTAAAAATTGGCAAAATTTCAAACCAGAAGACCTCAGTAAGAGTACTCGACCTGAAGAACTTTGGGAAAAGCAATTAGAATGGGCACTTTCCAACGGTCACAAAGCTGTTGAGTATATGCAGCAGTCTATGCAAATTATTGAAAAGACCTTACTTTCTTGTGCCAAAGAGAGTAGAAAACAATAAGGTTATCACGTTATCCCTCGTAGTTGAGGTGTTAAACTGATATAAAACGCGTGTGGGTGGACATGCTACTCAGATCTTTTTTACGCAGCACGAAAACCCCCTCGCCCGCGGAGGAAACCATTGTAAAAGTGGGTTGGTAAGCGCGGGAGAGGGGACAGTTCGGTGCTCAGAAAAAGATATGGGTAATGATATGTTTGTACTTTGTCCACTTTACCTATGTTTCGATTTTCTATCAAAAAATAATGTTGTTGACACGCTTTCTTGCTAGGACCTTATGGACCAGGATACGGAATTTTCAAGTCTGATTCAGGATATCATTCATAATGGTATGACGTTTATGGCGCGTGCAGCCAATAAGCCAGAGGATGCGCTGACTTGGTTGAACAAAGCACCTGCCATGTATACAGATTTACATGCGGTCACGGATTATCTTCTGCAACATCCGCAGGTGGTTCAAGAGTATTCTTTAGCCTATTTTCAAGAGGCCCAGAGTTTATTACAGACTCAGCTGCAATATTGGTCTGGCGTGAATGCATTACCTGCTCTTAATTCAGATCGACGGTTTGCCGCAAAAGAATGGGTGTCCCATCCTTTTTTTCAATTGATCAGCCAGCACTATGTATTGCTTGAAGAGCATTTGCTACGAATTTTGGCGCAGATCCCTACGGTGGATCAACCTTGTAGCAAACGAGTACATTTTTTAATCCAACAATACTACAATGCCTTGTCCCCAGAGAATTTCATTCTGACTAATCCGCAATTATTGACGGAAACTTTAGAGCATAATGGATTTAATTTATTACGTGGTTTGCGTCATTTCTTGCAAGATCTCCAGAGTCAAAGCAGTCAACATTGGACGATGCCTTTGGCTGATACGGCGGATTTTACAGTGGGTAAAACTGTCGCGGTCACACCTGGTAAAGTCGTCTATCAAAATGATTTGATTGAGTTGATTCAATATACGCCGCAGACGCCCGATGTTCATGCGGTGCCATTATTGATGATCCCACCTTGGATCAATAAATATTATATTTTGGATTTACGTCCGGAAAATTCTTTGGTGCGTTGGTTAGTAGAGCAGGGGATCGTGGTATTTATGATCTCTTGGCGCAATCCGGATAGCAGCCATGCGCATTGGGGACTGAGTGATTACCTGAATCTAGGTCCGATAGCAGCGATTGATTTGATCCAGAAACAGATGGGTATTTCTAAAGTTTCAACCTTAGGTTTTTGTATTGGCGGAACCCTGTTATCCATGTTGTTGGCTTATTACAAAGCACAAGGTCAAGACACCATCGCTTCCGCTACATTGTTAGCGTCGCTAATCGATTTTTCTGAACCTGGCGACTTGGGTGTTTTCATGCATGAACCACAAATTCAAGCTATGGAAAGTCATATGCTGCAACAGGGGTATTTAGAGGGTGATGCGATGGCCGCGGCGTTTTATGCGTTGCGGCCGGGAGATTTAATCTGGCGTGTATTTGTGCAACGATATTTGTTTGGGCAAGCGCCACGTCCAATGGATTTATTATGTTGGAATATGGATACAACCAATATGCCGGCTAAAATGCATTCCGAATATTTACGGAATATGTATTTGGCCAATGATTTGGTGAAACCAGGTAAAATTCAGATCAATCAAGTGTCGCTAGACTTCAGCCAAGTTGATGTGCCAACATTTTTTCTCTCTACGCAAAAAGATCATATTGCACCTTGGCAGAGTACGTATCGTGGCTTTGATTTATTGACTGGACCCAAGAAATTTATATTAGGAGGGTCAGGCCATATTGCCGGAATCGTGATTCCTCCAGGTAAAGACAAATATGGGTATTACAGCAATCCTGTTTATCCAACCCATCCCGATGATTGGATGAAAAACACGCAATTTAACACGGGATCCTGGTGGCCAGAATGGTTAGATTGGCTAAAACTGTATTCTGGACCTGCTATGACTAGCCAGATGATGACGGCTTTTTTATCGAGTCAAGCATTGGTCGATGCGCCTGGTTCATATGTACATATTAAGTCTAAGTAGGCGTACCTTCTGAAATAATCAAACGATAATTTAAGTAGGTTGGGCCGTTCAGCCTGAGGGATCGAGCCGTTTTTTTACACGCATTGGGCATATTTATCCTCATGATGAATCAATGCCCAATCTATTGG
>CAISKC010000196.1 GCA_903885895.1 uncultured Legionella sp. | reverse complement strand
CTTTTGGAGTGGTACTAAAAATCAGGTCAGTTCAGGCGGCATAGTGCACTAGGTTATAGAACACCAGCACCCCAAACCCAGGTACCCAAAATCATCCAGAATCAATCCATTTTGCTGCAATGATTTACTATAGAAAAACTCTCTTTGGTCCTAGACCTAAATTGACAGTAGTTCATAATCATCCAAAACTTTTTTGATAATCACGGCGCCTTAATTTAACTCTCACCTTGAATACACACTCTTTACCTTCTATTGAGCTCGAAAAGTTGGAGCAGCTTATTACTAATCGGGATTTTTCAGCAGCCAGTAATTATTTCCATGAAATACTTCTTTTGTTGTTAAGTGATGGTGGAGCATCACTTGCAACGCTCCTTAAAGCCCCAGGAGCGCCCGAGAACTTCTCTCAACTTTTAACCCGCCTTTGCTCTGCAATTGGTCAGATTATTATTCGCCCAGAGTTTGAGGCTTCTATTCCTAATTTGGAAACATTGGTGCTGTATCAATCTATCCTATCTAAAATATTTGGACTAACCCCTTTTGTAAGTACCGATTATCTTGTGCAAGAGCTATTGCGAGCTGATGAAAACGGCATCATCTCCAGCCCCAATCTTTTAAAAGCGTTTATGATTTTTTCTACCGAATCAAATCTCACTGGGCGTTTTCAAGACATTGGACGGCAAAACTCAGATTTATATGCAGCTACCTGTCTCATGCTAATTTGGGCATGTACTGGATCTGAGCAATCTTGCGCGAACCGTGAATGGGCTTATGGCGAATTAATCATTCTGTTAAATGAAAAAACCCCGCCTCCTCTTCCGCTTGGCTTAATACATGGTTTTTTCATGCACTCAAGTTATGGCTTTTCCAGGCAAAAACATGAGCTAAAACGCAGCATCAATCAAATCATTCAAAAGAGTCTGCCAACCTGTCCTTACGATTCTTCCAGATTGAAGTTGTCATCTGAAAAATTCACTCAAGATAACGAGCAATCTCAAATTATTCATTTTCAAAAGCCAGTGCTGCTCGTCATTTTGGAGTATTTTCACCCACAACATTCCGTTTACAGGGCCTTAGGCCCCAGCCTTCAAGCCTGTAAAGAATATTTCACTCTGGTTGCCGTGGCTTGGCCTGATCATGTTCTGCAACTTCCCAACAATTTTTTTGATATCCAGATCACTTTATCTGGGACTGGGGCAAATTATTGCTTAGATGAACTATTTGGCATTGTTAGTCAATATCAACCTGTAGCAGTCTATTACCCCTCTATTGGTATGTCTCCTTGGACTATTTACTATTCCAATGTTCGTTTAGCCCCCATACAATTTACGACTGTTGGGCATGCTGCAAGCACTTTTGCCGCTGAAATTGACTATTTCCTGATTGAAGAAGATATTTCTGGAGACCCAGATACCTATTCTGAAAAGCTCATTTGTTTACCAATTGGATCAATGCCCTTCTACCCGCCTATTAGCATTGAATACCACCCCCGCCTCTTATCCCATTCAGATACCTTAGAGCAAAAAATAATACATATAGGATGTTGTTCGACTCTAATAAAGCTCAATTCGCACTTACTTTTACTATGTCAACGACTAGATCGTAAAT
>CAISKC010000195.1 GCA_903885895.1 uncultured Legionella sp. | reverse complement strand
GGTTTCGCTAATATCTATTTTGATATCCCACTGCTGGATCCCATACTCCAACCCTATTTCGGCGGCGGCATAGGCTATGCCTGGCTTCAAGGAACCTTGAATAGCACAGGACCTCTTATTCCTGTTGCATTCCGAGCTGAAAACTCTACCTTCGCCTATCAAGGTGTGGCAGGGATCACATTTAACTTTTCTGAGAACTATGCCCTTCTCCTGAGTTATCGTTATGTGGGTACTGCGAACAGCTTATCGTCATTTGGTAAAGTGTTCCAAGTTCAAATGGCCAATGCAGGAGCGGTTTACCGTTTTGATGGTAAAAAATACAAATAAGCGCCCTCACTCTAAAAAAGGGACAGAATAGGATTTGTGATGATAAAAGCATGGCTGCTTGGACTACTCTGCATAGTGCAGACACTCTGTTTTGCAACCCAGCCGGTAAACAAGTTTTATGCCGGCATTATTTTAGGGGCATCTGCTACATCAAATTTGACCTATACCTTCAATCCTAGTGAGATCCCGGCAAGCACTATCAACACGTTTAAATCCTCTGTAGAGCAGCAATTTAATATCACGCTCCCGCAAGTCAATGCCTTACTCCCTAATGTCAATGTGCCCGGTGATTTAAAATACGGTATATTAGGTGGCGTTGGAGGACACATAGGTCATCGGTTTTACAAATACTTTCGTGGAGAAATAGAGTTTTTATATAACAATAATCCCTACAAATCTTTTACCATTGGAAAATACACACTCACCACCAACGATACTGATAGGATCTATATTGAGGGAGATACCAATGCTTTTTTAGGATTCGGCAATCTTTATTACGACATTCTCATTCCAGGTCGTGACAATTTCGCTTCTGTGGCACCTTATATCGCCATCGGTGGGGGATATTATTATCGAGAAAATACCTTAACGTTTAATTACTCAACATACGAAGCAAAATTCAAACGCAATACCGGTGCGTTAGCGGCACAAGGCATCATGGGCGTCAGCATGTTTATGGACGACTTCTGCTGGATTACCCTTGATATTCGTTATATGACGACCCAAACACAAAATGCCAATTTCTCACAAGCAGGCATAAAAACTTCAAATAGGCCGCAATTGCTCTTCATTGCGTTTGGATTTCATGGAGCAATTGGATGATACCTAAACCACCTTGTATTTTACCTTCGCTGCTGTCTGCCAATTTCATGGCGCTCGGTGACGAAATTTCCGCCATTCAAACTGCAGGCGCCGATTTCTTGCACATCGATGTCATGGATAATCATTACGTACCAAACTTAACATTTGGCCCACAAATTTGCCATGCAGTCCATAAGCAATTTCCAGATTTACCACTTGACGTTCATTTGATGGTCAGCCCCGTTGACCCTATGATTATGGCTTTTGCAGAAGCAGGAGCGCGCCGGATCAGTATTCATCCAGATGCGACGCAACATGTAGATCGCAGTTTACAACTGATCAAAGATGCGGGCTGCCAAGCAGGTTTGGTGTTGAACCCTGCAACCTCTATGGAATGCATCCGTTGGTGTCAACAGCATTTGGACTTTGTTTTATTGATGACCGTAAACCCAGGATTTGCCGGACAAACACTTATTGCCGCTACCATCCCCAAAATCGCTCAAATCCATGCACAATATCCCAATCTCCGGATTTGTGTTGATGGTGGGATTACGCTAGATAATATTGGTTTATTGGCCGCAGCCGGTGCCAAAGAATTTGTTGCGGGCTCCACCATTTTTAAGAGCAGCGATTATGCTGACATTATTCAAAAATTACGGCACAAGAGCATACAAGCCAATGTATAACTGGCATTCATATCTTAAAAAAATAGTGATATCTGTCGCGCTATTAAGTAATATTCATGCGTTTGCAGATGAAAACATTGTGAAACAAAATGCTCAAACTTATCTAAAGAAATATGAAACTTATTTATATTGGACCCTACGATTACCTGATGATGCTAAGCCAGATTTTATCCAATTTATCGAACCTACGACACCCTTGACACAAAAGTTACGGGAAAAATGGCTCTATCATCTTGCCAAACGACATGATTGGACTAATTTTACGTTATATTATCGAACCACCGATAATACCGGCTTGCGCTGCTTTGCCCAAATCGCTCAATATCAGCTTGGGCACCGCCAAGAAGCGATACAAAATACACTCCCATTATGGTTATCATTGACGACACAACAATCTGAAACTTGTCATAGTTTATTTACACTGCTTCAACACGACCATGCTTTCACGCAAGCGCAAATGGAACAACGCATCGCTCTGGCATTAACCCAAAACCAAAGCGCTATCGCCCAAGAGATTTTAACAAAAATGGCCCCACAGCATGCACAAGAAGCCAAAATGCTAAAAGCCATCACTCACGATCCGCATCAAATTTTACTACTCCAACCAGGACCATTGGCCGGCGCATTATATCTATATGGATTAAAGCTCTTGGTCACACGTAATTTGGATGCGGCTAAGACCATATGGCAGCATTCGCGTACAGCCGCCTTGCTGAATAAGGATCAAGCGCAACAATTCTTAGCTCATTTGGCCCTCTACAAAGCGATACGCAATCAACCCGATGCCGAAGAATGGTTTGCTAAAGTACAACCAGAATATTGCAATCCAATTTTACAAGATTGGGAAATTCGTTACGCGCTTATGCAAAAAAATTGGGGGAAAATAGCGCAGATTACCGCTAACGCCTCGCTGGAACACAGCGACCCGTTTCAACTCTATTGGCGCGCACGCGCGTTGGGCAATTTAAAACAGGCTAGTGCAGCGCAAACTATCTACCAAGCTTTAGCCAACAAGCGAAACTACTATGGATTTTTAGCTAGCCATGCACTCCACCAAGCATTGAATTTCGAATTTGAGCCCACCTCACATGATCAATCAGTCTTAGCTATTTACAAACCGATCACTGATCAAATCGCCGAATATTATCGGAACAATCAATTATATCTTGCGGCGCACAGTTTGAATGAGTTTAGTATGGAACTACCTAAAGCAGAAAAATCTGCATTAATTTATTGGGTTGCACATCATTTGCATTGGCACGGAAAAGCTATCTACTTAAGCACACAAGACGATGTATTGAAAAATCAATTACATTTACGGTTTCCCCTCACTTACCAGCAGCCCATTCAAAAATTAGCCAATCAATACCAAATTTCTCCTGCATTAATTTATGCCACTATTCGCCAAGAAAGCACGTTCCTAGAAAATATTAAATCTGAAGCAGGCGCTTATGGCTTAATGCAAATCTTACCCAGAACAGCCAAAAGCATCGCCAAACATGCTAAAATTTCTTATTCTGATTCCAAAGAACTATTTTCTCCAGAAAAAAACATTCATATTGGCGTGGCTTATCTCAATACATTGCATAAACAATTTAAAGCCCATCCGCTTCTCATGATGGCAGCTTATAATGCCGGCCCCAAACAAGTTCGTCGGTGGTTAAAAAATAACGAATCGACCGAAACAGATATCTGGATTGAAACGTTACCCTGGCAAGAAACCCGTGATTATTTGAAAAACGTGATCTCATTCTATGCAGTGTATCAATATAGAATGCAAGAAAAACCTAATTTAACGCCTTTTTTGCAACCTCTCGGTTAAGAGCTATAATGAAAATAAGATCCACATTAGTGTCCGCTGAGCATGATTATTCTTTTATCCAAAGACTTCCGCCCTCTCGCTCAGGCTTTGCACAAGCTTTACGCTGAACCTGTCATCGAATTGTTTGATCATCCTAATTGGCTCCATGATTTACTCATTGATAATCAAGGTAAATTTACTAGTCGCTTGAGTATCATCGGTCACAGTGACAGTTTGTACAGTGACGATCAAGCGTACTTCGGAGGTAATCAACACGAAAAAATCATGTTACTCGAAGAGTTTTCGCATTTATTGATGAATTTGCTGAAATACAATGAGCGACTTAAGCCCGGATTTTGTCGGCATCTTAAAAAGATTGATATCATTGATTGTCACATAGGTGAAAGAAAATTTATTGCCCGATTCATTGCAGAGCAGTTCCAAAAAGACGCCTATCTAAAAGAACAAGGGGCTCATATTACAATCCATAGTTTTGCTAACCAGCATCATCCCAATGCCGGAAGCATCCTTATGCCACATGTTCGAAAAAGCAGTACTTTGTCTTTTTATACTTTTGATTCCACTCAAGCCTACACTCAATATAAAGAGGTACATAACATGCTAGAAGAACAAAAAACCGCACTCCATCATTTAGGCCAAATACCCGGACATACCAGCAAGCTTACGAATGGTCAAAATCGAGAGGAGGCCATTGATCAGCTGCAAAGCCAGTACGAAGCCTCCCAAAAGAAAGAGCATAAGCTATTAAAAACGCATACTCAGAAAAAACTTCATATTGCTGATCCACGCAATTATCTCGACAAACATCCAGAATGCCAAATAACGGTCGCAGAGGCAACACAGCCAGGATCTAAAAAAACCAAACATTCTGCACATGGCTCACAGTCTATGTTCTCCAAAACATCACCTGCGCCTCATCACCACCCATCTCCTATCCCTCATCACAAGCATACAAGCTATTTAGAAGGCAGTATGTTTAAACAGCAACCCAATAAATTGATTGAAAATGAATCCAACGTGATGACACATCGCAGCAAGAAATGATCATTGCATCTTGCAGTCCAACCCAGAACGAATTATCATCTAGCCTTTCATAGTAAGAACGTGTGCGCATGAGCAAACAAACCATTATTATCGGCATTTCTGGACCATCCGCCTCTGGAAAGAGTTTATTGGCCAATACCATTGTCAATGAACTGGGTTCCGATCAGGTCGTCGTCATTTCTGAAGACTCTTATTATAAAAATAATAGCCATCTCTCCTATGAAGAACGCAGTAACATTAATTACGATCATCCCGATGCTTTTGATCATGAGTTGTTATGTGAACATTTACGCACATTACAGTCCGGACAATCGGTTGAAATTCCTATTTACTCGCATTCTCAACATATTCGTTTGCCCGAAACACAGCTGATTGGTCAACACACCATCATTGTATTGGAAGGTATTTTATTATTTAGTGATAAACCATTACGTGAATTAATGGATATCAGGATTTTCATGTCCACACCGTTGGACATATGTTTGACCCGTCGCTTAATGCGAGATGTCGTAGAGCGTCATCGCTCTTTCGAATCGGTATTACACCAGTATGAAACGACCGTGCGGCCTATGTTTTTGCAATTCATTGAACCTTCGAGCCGCTACGCAGATATTATTGTCCCACGAGGCGGGGAAAATCGAATTGCCATCGATATGATTAAAGCAAAAATGCGTGAATTATTAGTATAAGAACCCGCATCATTCTATGATGTTCTTTGATCACCCCTCATCCCTAGAGTATCCCCTCATAATTTTTTGATAGAAAATCGATGTAAATGTAGGGTGGACAAAGCGCAGCGTGTCCACCAGTTCGAAGAAATATTTTAAAACTCTGCTTCATTGGTGATTATTTCTTCGAACTGGTGGGCACGTCGTTACACTCCTTTGTCCACCCTACACGGCTTTTGTATTACTTTATAACAACAAATTATGAGGGGTGATCTAAACTAAATACTACAACGCACATCTTTTTCTAACATCACATCATGGCTAACTCGCTCTGCGTTTTGCTTATCTCCAAACGAGAACAATCGAAATGAATGCTGGAGCGAAGCTTTATTCGGTTTCCATAAATTCAAACAATACAGCAAAGGCAAGCCAACAATCGACAAAGCAGCCAATACGCTTAACACCACATTCAATACCGTGTTTAAGACTGAACGCCAAGTCCATTGTAATGTCTTGAGATGCTGCTTCAATGTCGTCAATTCATTATCAAAATACGTTTGCGGAACCGAAGAAGCAAGCCCAGTTCTCAGAATTCCTGCAATAGCTTGAACAGCCTCACCACCGTTTCTTCCAGGGTTCGCACTGTATAATCGTTCCAATTCATCGATCTTGGCTAATAATTCTGAGGAGGATGTAGTCTCTGGTCTCTCTCTGAGCTCCTCAGCATGCTTGATAGATGCAAATTGTTCCGCAAACACAACCATTTTCGCTTGAAACGCTCGCACGCCCTGTCCTGTCTTTGCAGAGATTTCCATATAATCCTGAATATCATGCTGCGCAGCAAACTCGCGCGCACTCTGCTCAGCAATGTCTCTACATAATGGCATATCAATCTTATTGGCAACCAATATAAACTTAGCCTTAGGCGAAACATTTAATTTTGCAATCTTAATCAAATTATCTAGTCGGTCAAGAGAGCTCTTTTTCGTCGCATCAAACATACAAATTATAACCTGAGCGCTGCGCGTATACATGGGCATTAATGAATCATATCTTTCAGTACCAGCCGTATCCCAACACTGAAATTTAAATTGATCCAAAACTTGCTTTGCATGAAAACTAGCTCCTACTGTTGGCTCAACAAACGCTGCTGGCGTTTTATCTTCAAGCCACCGCGTAAAAAAGCTCGATTTTCCAACTTGCGTATCGCCAATCAACGTAACTTTCATTTCCACCATCTTTTGCATAAAGACTCCGAACAAACTTAAACACACCCAAAAACAACAAAGTGATCAAAAAAAGACACTTTAGCACAAAAAAACCATCTCTTCAATGCACCATCGTCATACCACACAAACTCGACTCAACACTCGCTCTGCCGCTACCTGCGTCGCCTGAATTTCTGCCACATGATGCGCAGAAGACATAAATCCCGCTTCATAGAGTGATGGCGCAAAATAAATCCCTTCTTGCAACATACCGTGGTAAAAAGATCGAAACAAACGTTCATCCGACGCCGCAATATCTGTTAATTTACAAACGTCTGTTTGCGACGTAAAACAAAATCCAAACATCCCCCCCAGCGCACGCCCATAAAATGGCACCTGTTGCGCAGCACAGACTTGTGCCAACGCTGTAATCAAATGCGTACTCATTTGTTCGAGGCACACATAAAACCCAGGTTTTTCAATTTCATGCAAAGTCGCTAACCCAGCAGCCATAGCCAAAGGATTACCTGACAAAGTACCCGCTTGATACACACCGCCTAATGGGGCAAGCAGAGACATGATCTCAGAGCGCCCCCCTACAGCACCCACCGGTAAACCACCCCCAATCACCTTACCCAAAGTCGTTAAATCAGGCGTAATCGCGTATAAGGCTTGTGCACCCCCTAAATCGACACGAAAACCGGTCATCACTTCATCAAAAATAAGAACAGATTGGTATTGATCACATAAGGCGCGCAGCCCGGATAAAAATTCTGGCTTGGGTAAGACCAATCCCATATTGCCAGCAACTGGCTCCACAATCACCCCCGCAATATCGTCTCCATATTGCTCAAATAATCGTGTAGCACCCTCTAAATCATTGAAATCAACCGTAAAGGTATGCTCAGCCGTGCTGGGTAAAATACCCAAAGAAGAAGGAATCCCCAACGTTAATAAACCCGATCCAGCCTTGACCAATAAAGCATCACTATGCCCATGGTAACAACCATTGAATTTGAGGATTTTAGATTTTTGAGTATAACCACGAGCTAGGCGAATAGCTGTCATCGTAGCTTCCGTTCCAGAATTTACCATACGAATTTTTTCGATCGATGGCATATGGGACATGATTTTTTTAGCCAACTGTACTTCTAAATCAGTGGGCGCACCAAAACTCATCCCAATTTGGGCTTGTTTTTGCACCGCTGCAACCACAGCTGGATGACAATGCCCAAGAATAAGTGGCCCCCATGAACCCACATAATCAATATATTGTTTATCATCAACATCAGTTAAATAAGCGCCAGCACCTTGTTTAAAAAAAACCGGGTCTCCCCCCACTCCTCGAAACGCACGTACAGGCGAATTCACGCCCCCAGGAATCACCATTTGAGCAGCATGGAATAGTTGTTGAGAATGCGACATGAATTTTCTCCTAAAGTTTTTTTCAAGCCTGCCGATATATACTGGTCACTAACGAATTTTCAGCTTTTATGCTATCTATTTTTTTGCCCTTGGCTTCAAAAAAATAGATAGCATAAAATATCGAAAAATCATTAGCGCCAAGTATATTGGCGGTATTTTACAACAATGGAGTATGCAATGGCAAAAAAAAACCAAAAACAAGCGCCTTCTCTTCATGCGCAACTCTTAGATAAACTTGATTTTACCTCGACGCAAAAGCAGGTAGATGCCTTGATGCAGACTGTTTTCTATGACAACAGCTTGAATAAAAACAAAATAAGATTTATCCAAGAACAATTACATGACCAACGCTATCAGATTAATCCGAAAATTATTATTTATAAGATGTTTGAACATATGGATAGTATTGATTTAGAAGCAGTATCAGTTGAGGCTTCATAGCGCTTTGCTAGTGAGCTAAACAGTACCGATGCGCCATCGCAGCTGAGGCGGCGCTGGCGCATCGCCTCAGCCCTAATGCGGCGACAAT
>CAISKC010000194.1 GCA_903885895.1 uncultured Legionella sp. | reverse complement strand
GGAGCGGGTTTTGATATTATTCTTTTTTCTGTGAACATTCAGAGATATGTTTTCTTTGAGGATTTTATTTTGCAGGGCTACTTTCTTTTTATCAAAATCGGCTTTTTGATCTGTTGTTTTCAGCTTCTTTAAATCCGTCTTATCTATCAGAGCAGATAGCTTTTTCTTAGCTGAGTATATAGCCTGGCGGTGTGCGTGTGCGCGTTTTTGTTCCGGTGTATTGGTTCGCTTATTTGCCATTGAATGAAATTAAAATTTTATTTTTTGCCCCTTGCCTAGTCTCGCTCCAGGTGTACAGCTCTCACAGCGTAACAAGGGATTAATGCGCCTCACGGCGAATTAGAAGATTACATCATAATCATAGGCTGTGCCGTTTTTCACCTTCTTAAATCCGATCATTTCTACATATACCGGGTAGTCTATGGGGCACTCCTGGAGCTTGGCTAACAATGAAGCGTGTGAAGGAAGATATACTTCTGTGCCTTCTTCATTTTCGATGATCGGGTTTTTTGTGGGTTTACCCTGATAGTCCCCGTCCTTCATACCTTTGTATTTTCCGGTGATGTTTACGCCGACTTCATCGAATTTCATGTATTGGCTTGCTCCTTCGCGTTCCTGCGCTTTTTTGTTTGCTGCCATAAATTTTTCTCTTGCTGTTAATTCCTTTGCCATGATGTTTGTTTTTTTAAAATTAAATAAATCGTCTAATTCTTTATCGGAATCTATTAGGCGTTGTGTTATCTCTTCCGATGATAAAATAACTTCGCTTGTATCTTCATCTTCCATCGTTAAGCCTAAACGCTTAACCATGTCAGCTATGGCGGGTTTGTTGGTGGCCTTGCCAAACACTGTTTGCAGGTCTTTATGTGCATGGTATGTTTTTTTTGTCATTAAATTGTTTAGTCCTTTCATAATATTATTGATTAATAAACATTCCTGCGGGATATATCGCTACATTAAATTCCGGTGCTATACTAGGATAATCAATTTTGTATTGCATTGCCAAGACTGCGCTATCAAAGCGCATAGCATATTGTAGGTCGGTAGTAGTAGCCATTGAATTGGCAATGTATAAAACGCGGTTGGGGTATGGGTGCGCTTCCAGGACTGCATACATAGATGGCACAGGCATAGCATATTGTAGGTCAGTAGTACCCGAAAAAAAGAATTGAAGTATTTTTTCCATTATAGTTTATTTAATGCAGAAGTTAGTAAATCAAATTCCGTTCTATCCATTTGCGCAATGCAATTTAGATAATCTAAAGTAAAACGTGCTTCTGATTCTTCCGGTTCAGAATAATCTTCGACCATGTTGGATCGGATTATTTCAGCAGCATCGTGCAATACTTGTCTTTCTTCGTTGGTTAATTGTTCCATTTGTTTTGTTTTATTTAGTGGTTAAAAATACTTCCATGTCATGCTATCTGAATTCAATTGGCTCGTTTGCCTCTATTGCTTTTTGACATCCTTGAAAAAATGATAGTGTGTGTGCATAGTTCCAGTCTATTAGGCGGTCTTTATCTACATTTGGCTTGGTATCAAGGATTTTCTCTAAAAATGATTTTATTTTTTTGCACTCTTCAATCGACAGATCTCCGTCACAATCGGAATGATATAAAAGCGGATAGTAGTTTTGCTCTTTCATTTCTTCTGTCCATTCAATATCGCCGCCAAATCCCTCCATTTTCTGTAATGATATGCCTACTTTATCGGCTAACCATGTGCGCCACTGGTTGAATGATGAATATGACCCGTGCCATGCGTTGTGTGTTGTATCTAATCCCATAATATTTTTGGTTTAAGGTTTGGTATATTAAGTTTATGGATTCAATTCAGGATGAGACTTAAAAAACGCCTTTTTGTTTGATGCTGTACATTGTGGAATGTTTAAATGATTAATAATTGTTTTTAATTGTTGGCACAAACCTATATTTATTAAATGATTATTCTATACTGTTAAGATTTATTTTTACCACACTATTTTAATTATTTGATTGTC
>CAISKC010000193.1 GCA_903885895.1 uncultured Legionella sp. | reverse complement strand
GTAGCGGTATCCCATTCTCCAATGGCATCAATTACTACTACCGTAGCACGATTAAATGTGCTGGTTTGAAATCCTGCAGCCGCATGGCTAAGATGATGACTGTGTGTACTTACAGGTACCCGGTCAAAGAACCCGCCTAATTGTTGACGTAAAATCTGCCCTGTGGCCAGCTTAGACCACTCTATGCCTTGCCCTGAATACAGCTGGCGTAACTGCTTCTTCCATGGGCGTTCATAGTATGCTATAGTGTCTATTTCGTAATTGCACACTTCCTCCATCAAGGCCGGACAGATGTTGGCATCATTTTTCTTTTTACTGTAGCGTTCACTATGCCCAGCAAATAAAATATCGCCCCGATTATTAATTACCGTGGCGGCCGCATCATGGTAGCCTGCTGATAGGCCTAATATATGTTTCATAATAATTCCATAAATTCATTGGCTATATTTCTATGTACTGCGGGCCCTGGGTGCGCTTTATCAGTTCCCATATAATCAGTTTTATGATAATTTTTTGTTCTTTTGTCAACTGGCAATAACTCAAATACTTCTGGAGACCACGATGAAAAATATACTTCTATATTATTAATATTAGCTATGTATGATATTAAATTTATAGCGGTTTGGGCACGATCGGAGTAATAAAATTCTGGTAATAAAAACCACGGGTGCCGCAAAGCAATTGTTTTATTATCATTAGGAAATATATTGATAAACTGACCAGTTTGATCTTTAATTGTTTGTCTTACATAGTCCGGCAATAAAAATAATGCTTTTTTCATTTTTACAAATTTTGTCGTTGCTACAAATACAGACAAAATATCATCTATGCAACATCCAGATATTCCAAAATTATTAGATTGGTATCCTTTTTCTAAATCAATTATATCTGTCCATCTCTGATTACTTTCTACCCCGGTTCCGTGAGTATAACTACACCCATAATAGGATATATCGCAATCTGATTTCAATGGATCACTATTAAAGCCTAAAGAATTAAGAGCATTTTTTCCTGGCGTGACATATTTGTATCTAACCATCAGTTCTGATACAAATTCATCTAGTGTGTTGGCTGCAACTATTCCCTTCATTTATATATAAACGGGTCTCTTTTACGCAATTCTTTTAATTTTTTACGGTAACGAATTTCAAGGCGAAGTCGCTCAATAATATTTTTAATCCATTTCATGTTATTTTCCTTTAAGGGCTAAGATTTGTTGATCCATGTAGTTTTCATCAGACCAATTGTACTTATAAACTACTTCACTGTCGCTAGTTTTAATACTATAGACATTTAAATGACTACCTAATTGTTGCCAAATACTACGAAAATCTGTGGTGCCAAAACTGGCTGTTAAATCCACCTGGCCGCATTGCGGATGCCCGATAGTTAAACTTTTGTCATCTGGGTCAAATCCATTATCTATAAGCCACAGTCGAAACTGTGCTAATCTTGTTTTTTGCCAGTGGTACTCTCCTGGATTGTTTGCCCATTCTATATCAAAGTCACCGGCGGCTTCAGACTGACTTTTAAGGGTAATGGTTGTTAATTCATCTATTGCATTACCCCAGCGCCCTTCGTCCATAAACACCTCAAAATGATGCTTGCCTACTGCTTTGTTAACCCCAACAAATACTCCGCCAAGTGGTCGATTAATAGTATCAATACCAAATAGTTCGTAATCTTTTTCTTCTAATAAGAATCGTGGAGCATTAAGCCAGCACATTAGTTGACTAGGTCTGCGCCATTCGCTGGCATGATTCTGTTTG
>CAISKC010000192.1 GCA_903885895.1 uncultured Legionella sp. | reverse complement strand
TAACAATGGCGTGCCAGCGCGATTTAAATCAATGCCTGTCTAACCGTGAAAGTTTTCATGTAACGATTTGCCAGCGTCTTCTTCTAAATGCGCATGCGTGATGGTAACACGCAATGGTTCCCCGTTGTGTCCCAAGATTGTAATATGACCATCTTGAATAAATGGGCGCCGAAACTGACTAATTTGATAACCTTTGGGCAGATCGGGATAAAAGTAATTTTTACGTTCAAAATAAGATAATTGGTTGATCTGGCCTTGCACCGCCATGCCAAATTGCAAAGCAAGATGGAGTGCAGTTTCGTTTAAAACAGGTAACGTACCAGGAAATCCAGCGTCAATGACATTGGCTTGTGAGTTTGGGCTTGCACCAAATTGGGTAGGCGAATTGGAAAATAATTTGGTTTTTGTGTTCAATTGGGCATGAACTTCGAGACCAATCACCGTTTTCCACATCATTATTCTGCTCCTAGTTGGTCAGCGGCATGATCTGGAGGCATTTTTCTGTGCCAATCTGTATTAGTTTGATAAGCATGCGCTATTTGCAATAGCGTCGCTTCACCAAAATGAGAGCCGATTAATTGCATACCGATGGGCAATCCATTTTGAAACCCAACCGGAATCGATAGCGCGGGAAGCCCTGCTAAATTGGCTGCAACTGTAAAGATATCTGATAATTGACAAACTAATGGATTGGAGGTTGATGCACCCATCGGAAAGGCAACTGTAGGGGTAGTAGGGCCCAACAATACATCGACATACGACAACATTTCTTGTAATTCTAAGCTAATTAAATGGCGAACTTTTTGTGCTTGCAGATAATGTGTATCAAATTTTTCTGAAGATAGAATATACGTACCTGTTATAATTCGTCTTTTGACCTCTGGTCCAAATCCTTCTGATCTAGACTGAGTAATCAATTCTCGGATATTGCCGCTATGCTTGCTCCTATGGCCAAAACGGAGTCCATCATACCGTGAAAGGTTGGAGGATGCTTCGGCACAGGCCAAAGCATAATAACATGAGATCCAGTGTGCATAATGTTGTAAATTGACTTCAACAAATTCTGCGCCAGCTTGCTTTAATACATCAATCGCTTCCCATACCGCATTTTGGATGCCTTGATCTACTTCAGGATGAAAAAAACAGGATGGGAGGCCTATTTTTATGGATCGGATGGGTTGATTCAAGGTTTCCATATAATTTGGAACTTTATAAGCAATAGACGTGGAATCCAATTCGTCAAACCCAGCAATAGTAGGTAATGTGAAAGCGAGATCTTCTGCACTTGCAGCGATTAAGCCAATTTGATCGAAACTAGAAGCGTAAGAGACTAAGCCATACCGTGATACCAAACCATAAGTGGGTTTTAGTCCACTGATACCGCAGAGTGCGGCAGGTTGACGAATAGAACCACCGGTATCGGAGCCTGTTGCAAAAGGGACTAAGCGTGCGGCTACGGCAGCAGCAGAACCCCCAGATGATCCGCCAGGCACGGCATTAAGTTGCCAGGGATTCGCAACGGGCCCAAAAAAACTGGTTTCATTGGATGAACCCATCGCAAACTCATCGAGATTAGTTTTTCCTAGCGTGACACAACCTTTGTCGGCCAATCGTTGTACAACCGTAGCATCATAGGGTGCCGTAAACTCAGCCAACATTTTTGAACCGCAAGTTGTACGCATATGACGGGTGCAAATATTATCTTTATGGGCCATAGGTATGCCAGTTAATGGAGATGCTAAGCGCTGCTGAATGCGCAGGTCGGCTTGTTTGGCAGATAGAATGGCTTGTTCCTCATCTACAGAGATGAATGCATTAAGAGATTGGGCTGCGGTGATGCGGTTTAAATAATGCATACATAATTCAACACTAGAAATTTGTTTGCTGTGTAATGCTTGGCTTAAAGCACTTAAACTGAGGCGATGTGGCATATTAAGAGCCTTTCATGATAAGTGGCACATGATATAAATCATCAACAAATGCTGGTGTACTTTGAGCAAGATCAGCGATGTTGGGCACTATTACATAATTATCTGGACGCAAATATTGAGTGACCGAAGTAGGGTGCTGCAAAGGAGAAACATGTTTTGTATCGACTGTTTGGAGATGTTCGATGTCTTCAATGATGGCACGGCATTCTTTTAGTTGGCGTGCAACATCGTCTAAATCTAGATAAGCTAAGTGGGCAATCTGTTCCAGTTGTTTTGTAGTAATAGCCATGTTTATTCCAATTAGGCTCTGTTGCCAAT
This sequence comes from uncultured Legionella sp., assembly GCA_903885895.1. GTDB lineage: Bacteria > Pseudomonadota > Gammaproteobacteria > Legionellales > Legionellaceae. The sequence goes on along the minus strand of CAISKC010000192.1, from coordinate 825 downwards.
TTGTTACTGCACGCTCGATGACAGGTTATATTGACACAAGCTAACGAATTGTCAACAGACCGTGTTTATAGCATAATCATTCCATCTCCCTCATTTTCTGATAATAACGTATGAAAAAAAATAAAACAAATCTAAATGCGGTAGATCAAAGAATTTATAAATACTGGGAAGCTTTGTATTTGGCATTCTACTCACGTCGTCTTTATATTGATGTAGGGAAGCGTTGGCGCGGATTTGGTTTGATCTATTTTTTTCTCGTAATAGCCATAGCAAGCATCCCATTGAGCATCAAATCAATGCGTGCTTTTACTGATTATTACAATTACAAATTGATGGAGCCGTTGCAGAAGACGCCTAGTTTTGAAATAAGAGAGAATAAATTGGTTTTTGATAATTTTATGCCTTATTTGGTTAAAAACAAATATGGTGATGTGGCGGTGATATTAGATGATAAAGCGAGTTTGACCGAAATAAATAGTATCTATCCTCAATGGATGATGTTCATAGCCTCAGATCGGGTTTATATGCGAGTGAAAGACGCCCCTTTTTTAAATGAGTTGGATCTTGGCGATACAAATGAACGCTCTAAACAAGTGGCCATGCAACTTTTTACAGAGTTTCAATCCGGTGTTTTCAATGGCGAAAGCTTGGTCGAAAAAATCGGTATGACGAATATCAAATGGAAGCTTTTACTCTCAATTTATCCTTCTTTAACAGGATTTATGTATGGAGTATTTGCTATGTTGTTTTTCTTTTTAGCGGTAGTAGTAAGAGTGATGACTTACTCATTTTTCAAGTTTAAAATAAGTTTTAAATGTACTTATC
>CAISKC010000191.1 GCA_903885895.1 uncultured Legionella sp. | reverse complement strand
GTTGATCCTTGTTTTCAAAAAACCCTAGCATGAAAACGGCGATGATCTTAGCAGCTGGTCGCGGAGAACGTTTACGTCCTCTTACTGACCACACCCCCAAGACATTGTTTCCTTTAAATAAACAACCCCTACTCGCGCACCATTTAGCACATTTAGCTCAAGCTGGATTTCAACGTGTCATCATCAATCATGCGTATTTAGGCTGGCAAATCAAACACTTCATCAAACAACACGATGTCCATGGCTTAGAGATTATTTTTTCCCCTGAGCCTCCAGGCGCATTAGAAACTGGGGGAGGGATCGTCAATGCTTTACCCTTCTTAGGCAACGAACCATTTATAACGCTTAATGGCGATATTTATACTGATTATGACTTAAAAAAACTCACACTACCGGAAAACAGTTTGGCTCATGTCATTTTAGTAGAGAAACCGCCTTATAGAACAATCGGTGATTATGGCTTGTCATCTGAGAATAGATTGAATAATACGGATAGAAACTATATTTTTTCTGGTGTAACCATTTATCACCCCGCGTTTTTCCAAGACGCCACCACAGGCCGCTATTCCGTCACACCCTTGATGCGAAAATTGACGGATCGCAATATGATCACGGGCGAAGTATATCAAGGCATATGGTTTGATATTGGCAGTATAGAACAATTGCGTCGAGCGGAAAAAGCGCTGAATCTCGTTAATCCGCTTTGACGCTTCGTTCAGACCGCCTAGCCACCACTTTTGGTTTTTTGAGCGCTAGGCGTTTCTATTTCAGATCCAACGTGATGTTCTTTCCTATATTCTTCCATTTGTGCTTTTTGCGCTTCTTGGCTCTCGGGTGCCTGACTCACATCAACTTGCTGCTCTGCAAGAATCTTTTCTGCAGCAGCGACCTCTTCAGGTGGCGCCCATATCATAGTCAACTCAAGCGAGGGATCAATTTTCTTCGCGGTTGTTTCTAATCCAGTAGTAGGATCTTCCAATAATTTGGTTATTTCATCAGGCGGTACCAATTGATCCGTGACAGTACCATCTTTCAAACGACGATAAATCACACCAATATCATTACTGGCCATGTTATGTGAAATCAACCAAGAGTGGAACATTTGATCAACAACCAGTTCATCCTCTTTATTCGCTACCAACTCTCCATTGATCAAATACCCTCGATTCAGCTGACTATTTACATCAATATAATACACCATGGAAATATTCGAAACTTTCTTGTCTACACCCAACTTCTGATTCAGCTGCTTCAGGCCTTCCATAGCAGATGCATCTAAATAATTGATAGTACCAGCTTTGATATTTTCTAGCTCAATTGGCGTAGCGGTCGCTGTCCAAGTTTTCCAAGAAATTTCATCCAGAAGCTGTGATCTGAGCTGCGTAACTCTGGTTGTTTCATCCAAAGCATCTGTGATAGTTTTATACTCATCAACAGCATTCTGTTCCTGCAAAATTTTATCTAATCTTTGACGAAAATACCCATTAACGACCGAACTGGTGCTCGCTAATTGATTGGCCAACGCAATGCATCTTCCATCAGGCAATATAACATCCATCATTTATCCTCTAGAATGCTCAACAACTTGCTGCAGTGTGAAGTCAAATTCATCCACTTGAATGGCATCCCAACATGCTGCCTCAATGCTCATCAATATCTCCATTTCTTTAGGTAACAGTAGACCTAATGATACTTTTTCTAATAAGCGAGCTTGTAATTTTTCACGCGTATCTCGCGATTTAGCAATCATAGCATGATACAAATCTTCATGCTCGGTCAGTAATTGAAAAGCATACTCCATTTTGTCGACAGGTTGCTCCGGATCACCACTCAGATAAACAGAATTCGCCAATAATTTGCGATAATCATTCGTATGTTGCATCAATTGTGCCAAATGATGACTAGCCTGGTCAGAGGGATAACGCATGGTTTGTCCCCACGGGAACAATAAGCACCGTAGTATAAACCCTATAGGTCGAACTGGGAAATTCTGGCAAAAATCTAACATCGCTTTTTGCGCATGATAAAAGCAATAAGTGACTGCCCAGGTCGCATGCATTTGGTGGTCTTGGCTATGGCGATTCTCTATAGCCAGCCGTAATGCCGCCGCTGCCATATACAAATAAGACATGCCATCTGCGAGTCGGGCCGACAAGCGTTCTTTGCGTTTTAAAGATCCGCCTAAAAATATCAAGGAAAAATCAGCCAACCATGCAAAAGCATGACTTAAGCGTGTCAAACGCTGACAGTATTTTTTAAATACACCATCTGGCACAGTAGTCAATCGCCCACCCGTCCATGCGGAACAAATTGCTTTGGCAAAACAATGCAATGAATAATCAATATGCTGCCAAATCAATTGACCGAATTTTTCTCGGTCATCGCTGCGCACAGCTAATAATTCTTCTCGAATAAAGGGATGGCAAGCCATCGATCCCTGACCAAATACTAATAAATTACGCGACATAATATTCGCCCCTTCCACCGTCACAAAAATGGGGATAGAAGCATAATACGCAGCAAGATAATTACGTGGGCCCAATACAACAGCACGCCCTCCATGCACATCCATAGCATCATTAATGGTCATTCGTGCCAATTCAGTATTGTAATATTTAGTTAAAACAGACGCTACGGAAGGTTTTTTTCCGGCATTGACGGCTGCAACGGTTAATAAGCGCGTTGCGTTCAATAAATATTGGCGACCTGCAATTTCTGCCAGTTTTTCCTCAATTCCTTCAAATTGGCCAATTTCCACATTAAATTGACGGCGGATACGACCATAAGCACCACTGGTCAAATAAGCAATACTAGAGGCACCTACACTTAATGCTGGCAAAGAAATAGAGCGGCCTATAGACAAACATTCGACTAACATTTCCCAACCGCGCCCGGCATTCACTTGCCCGCCAATAATTTGCGTAATGGGGACAAAAATATCTTTACCCCGGATCGTGCCATTCATAAAAGGTTGTTGAATAGGCAAATGACGATTCCCGATTTCCAAACCCGCTGTGTCACGTGAAACCAAAACACACGTGATCCCTTCTGCGCCTTCCCCTTCTAACAACCCGTCCGGATCACGTAAATTCAGTGCCAAACCAATCAACGTTGCCACAGGTGCTAGCGTAATCCAACGTTTATTAAGCGTGATGGACAAACCCAAAACCATTTTCCCTTTGATTTTTCGTTTCATCACAATGGCTTCGGATTGAATGGACGTTGCATCACTACCCGCCTGTGGCTCAGTCAAGGCAAAGCAGGGCATATCGATGCCTTTTGCCAGGCGTGGTAAATAATGTTGCTTTTGTTCTTCTGTACCATAATGCACTAATAATTCTCCTGGCCCTAAAGAATTAGGGACCATCACCGTCACGGCTGCCACACCAGACCGGCTAGATATTTTCATCACAATATCGGAATGTGCACGCGCAGAAAATCCTTTGCCACCGTACTCTTTTGGGATCACTAAGCCCAAAAAGCCGTGTTCTTTGATGTAGGCCCACACTGATTTTGGCAAATCATGCATTTGCTCAATGGACCATTCGTTTAACATACCACATAAAGTTTGTGTTTCATTGTCTAAAAAATCTTGTTCTTCGCTAGTGAGTTCCGTTTTAATTTTTGCCAAATTATGCCAATCCAGTGTCCCGCGAAAAATATCTTGCTCTACCCAAGTATCTCCTGCATTCAAAGCAGTTTCTTCAGTTTTCGACAATTTGGGCACCGAACGCTTGGCAATCTTAAACAATTGCGTTGCAATAAGAGAACGCGCCACATCCAGCCGCAAGATCAAAATGCTCCCAATGATTGCAACCCACACCAAAATACCGACGATCAATGGAAAACCAATCACAAACGTAGCAATAAATAAGTAAATCCCCGATACGATTTCCCAAAGAACAGGACCTAGTCCGCGATAGACAACAATCAGAGTAAAAATAAAATAGATAAGAAGAAACACGAGTGTCATGAGCATCCGTCCTCACATTGCACATGACAATAAGATAGCATTTGTATGCACCGTGCTCAAGGAGGATGATCAGACATTTTGCCACCAAGCCACAACCACAGTGAACCGTTATAATCCATTAAATTTTATTGGGTTTATTCTTCTGCAAACAAATACAGCTCAGGAGGCCGACGAGTCATTGTCAGGAGAGGAATAAATCCAATAAAATTCAATCGACTATACATTTAAAGACGCCCTTTGCCAGCAGACAGTTTGTCTTTCATAGCGGGTATATCTAATTCTGGCATGCAATCCATTTCCCAACTATCCCAGCTTTTTTGGATACTAAATTTATCTGGGTTGTACATACGATGGCGATCCACCTCTGTTTCAGCAGCATAAACACACCATTTTATGACAAAAATAATGGTAAATATGGCTCGCAAACAAGGATTAAGGTTTTGCCAAATACTAGGCTCATTAGCAAAAGCTATTTTGGCTTCATCCACAGCAGCTTTGAATGAAATAGCATAATCGCCACTTAGCTTTTCAAGATCAGCACCAGGTTGCGTAATATCCTGCATATACTGCGTACCTAAGCTTTCTATCGCCTCATGCAGTTTATCCAAATCGCCTTGATAATTCGGATATAGGGGCCCTAAATCTAATATATCGGATAAATATTCTTGATGTTTTGACTTAAAAGCTACGAACGGATCTTCAGTATGGGCTTTCTTATCCAGAAGTCCCACAGGCAGATGCAGATCACATCGCGTAGCATCGACGTATAAGCTGCGCATAGCAGCCATCAAGATGCTACCTTCTTTGGGCTCAAACATCGTATTCAAGTCCTTATCATCCATCAAAGCTTTATATTTTTTATAATAATCGCTACTTAGTTTCTGATAGTTTTGCTTCGGATTATTCAGATCTTTGATAAACTGCGTCCCTATGTTGAACAATTCCGACCCTAAACTTTGAATCTTTGCTAAACGTGCTGCGTTATCTTGTCTATCTGCATGCCTAGAATATTTATCTACCACTGATTGAACCTGCGTTTGATAGCCTGGAATATATTGTTCGCCCGGAAGGTGATTCCCTTTATAAGTATTACTCAAATCATCTTGATATTTCTTGAGTATCCGCGCTTGTTGCTTAAGTAAAATCTCTTGCGCCACTAGCACGGCTTCGATCTTTCTTGGATTGCCACCATTATCAGGATGATATTTCGTCAATAATGCATCAGCAGCCATTGTAATCTGAGATGACATGGGGTAAGCAGGTAAGCCTAATAACCGTAATGCTTTAGCACGATGCATCTCGACTCCGTTCACAATCAGTCTATCTTCTTCAGAGGACTTTACTGAAGCTGTGGGTCTGCCTATTCTGCCACCCCCCGCTTTTCGATAACGCTGATTTTGTACGTGTCGCTTCCTTTCAACCTCGCTCATGACTTTTTTCTCAAAGAGTTCTGTCTCTTTAGGTTGACCACTCTCCAGTGGGCCGCCCTGAACACGCGTAGGTTCTTTCTTATGAGCCAGATCAGAAAAAGATGTGACTTCTTTTTCTTTCTTACC
>CAISKC010000190.1 GCA_903885895.1 uncultured Legionella sp. | reverse complement strand
TGGCGCACAAACTAATAAATTCATTGCCATCTGTTCGATGCTCATCAGGATAATTTTTATAACAAAAATATCCAATACCATCGATAGTAAATCCGGCCTTTTCAACGACTGTTTGTATTGTATCAAGCTCAAATAAATGGACGAATTCGGGTAAATTATCGCGCCATTTTTCTGATGCAACCAGCCTTGGATTAAAAATCCCAGGCCATTCATCACCATTTGCAACTCTTTTTTCATACTCAGGGATCAGCTGATGATAAAAACTCAAATGAGGTGTCATGACAGTAATGAAGATCTTTCCATTGTCTTCCAACCATTGCCAACATTTTTCTAGTCCAAGAACAATAGATTCCCCATCCATAAAATGCAAGACATTGGATATAAGGATCCCGCTCAAACTTCTTGCATTAAAATTCAATTCATCAGGGAATTTTTTCGTTACTGTTTGTAGCTTATGAAGAAATTTTTTATCGACAGATTGACGTAATATCACCAAATGTTCATCACTCAAATCACAAGCGATCACGTTTGCACCATTCTCTAGAGCAGGAATGGTTGTTGCGCCAAACGCCGCCCCAATATCCAGCATAGGCAATTTAGCAAGTTTTGCGAATTGTACAAACTCTTCGGCCGCCGGAGATAACTCTTTAAACATAACGCCCATGGCGTTCGCCGTTTTAATAACTCCCTGCTCCCACTCTTGTGGCCAATGTTTATGGTGTTGCGACATATATAAGTCAATCCTGTGAAATGGCTTTTTCAGATTGTTGCAAGGTATACAAACTATAATAGATCCCCTGCTGCCTAATTAATTTATTATGTGTACCTTGCTCTGCAATTTTTCCATTATTCATGACATAAATGATATCAGAATCCATGATTGTACTCAGCCGGTGAGTGATGATAACAGTCGTTTTTGAAGTCAAAAAATCATGGATTGATTTAAACAAATCATGCTCTGTTTGTAAATCCAGCGCCGAGGTTGCTTCATCCAATATCACCACTTTTGAGTCGCAAAGTAACATTCTTGCAATAGCAAGGCGTTGGCGTTGTCCACCAGAAAAACGTATGCCACGTTTACCGACCTGGGTATCCAATTGCTGCTCATAGCTTTCGATTAAAGGCTTAAGTTGCGCCAATTCTAACGCCTTCCAAATTTTATCGTCACTAACGTTTTTATCCTGAGTCACATTATTTCGGATGGTATCATTAAACATAACCGGGCTTTGCAAGACCGTACTAATATTTTCCCGGATCAGATCAAATCCAACATCATAAATACTGACACCGTTTATTGTAATTTCACCTGATATGATTGGATAAAATCCTAATAAAGCTTGAATCAACGTCGATTTTCCAGACCCACTTGTACCTACAATACCAACTTTTTTATTGGGCTCGATTCTCATAGTGATATCAGTCAATATTGGTCTTTGAGGTAAATATGAAAATGACAGATTGTTTATCTCAATTGCAATGTCTTGCCTATCCATAAATGGATTTGTTTTTTCAATGTATTCTGGTTCTGTTTCAAACTGCATGACTTCATTGATCCGTGTCAGCGCTGATTCGGCGGCGTAAAATTTTGACTGCATATCGACGAGAACAGTCATGTACCACTGCACTTGAAACACATATTGCAAAAGTGCAACCATCATCCCGATGGTAAAGTCGTTTAGTAAAATCAAGGTCATCGCAAAGATGTAATACAAATCAACACCAATGAAAAGCAACATTCCGGAGAAATTGCTGACCATTTCCGTTTTCCATTCATAGGCAATGGATTCGTCCCTTACCTGCTGGGCTTTTCCAATTAATTTTTGAATAAATCCTGACTCTTTATTATCTGCTCTAATCTGCGTGATGGCATCGATGGTCTCGATAAAGGCTTCTTGAAATAATTCAAATGC
>CAISKC010000189.1 GCA_903885895.1 uncultured Legionella sp. | reverse complement strand
ATCACAATACATTTTGGTTAAAATCTGGATAGATACCTCAGCACGTCGTTGCACTCCTTTGTCCACCCTACACTCCTTTTCTATTACTTCTCCCCTCAAGGGGAGAGGTAATTTTAAAAGAGGCCCTTTTTATCCCCTCTCACCTGGGGTATACCCTCATAATTTAATCGATGTAAAGGTAGCGTGGACAAAGCGCAGCGTGCCCACCAGTTCGAAGAAATATTTTAAAACCCTGCTTCAGGGGTGATTATTTCTTCGAACTGGTGGGCTCGTCGTTGCACTCCTTTGTCCACCCTTGTGTTATTTTATAACAAAAACTTATGCGGGGATCCCTCAGGAATTAGGGGTGATTCAATAGGATATCAACTTCCAGACTATTTATATCTACCTTCATCCGCCCTAGGTACAAACAGTGCTCTAACCAAAGCTACTACTTTCCTGCTTCTGCAATTCAACATAAAAATCATGTTCCTTTTGCGCAATATGTTTTTGATACCCTGCCGGATCAATAAACGGATTCGTAGCACTCGTAGGCAACTCCGCATATTTTTTAACAAGATCAAAATAAATCGCATGCGCGCCTAGAAAAATATCACATGGGAGCACTCTGAGCACATCAAATGCTTGCTTATAATCTGTCACAATATTGGGATAAGTCACGTTATCCACAAGTTTATAGCCTGGATTTACAAAAACACTTCCCACCATCACCACATCATAGGATTTATTAGCTTCTGTCACTTGCATACTCCAAGTGGTACACCCTTTGGTATGCCCAGGTGTCAAATGCGCGGTCAAAACTGTGCTGCCTAAACGCACTTCATCACCATCGTGCAAAACACGATCTACATGACTAGGTGGAAAGTACATGCTGGGATCATCTTTATAATGAAAATCCGTCTTACCACCCGATTCCACTAGAGCAACATCCGCATCCATCACCATATATTCAGCCTGAGTCTGCTCTTTAATCAGTTGACTACCCGAAGCATGATCTGCATGCGCATGACTGATCAACAAAATTTTGGTATCCGCATAACGAAAACCCAACTGTTCAATACTGGCCTTAATCATAGGCACATTCGCTTCAAAATCACTATTAATTAAAATATTGCCCTCTGGTGTCACGACCAGATACGTCGCCAAATCATCAGTACCCACATAATATAAATTGCCAGCAATATGAAACGGCGGGAAGGGATGCGGCATAGGATAAGCCATACACGCATGATAAGATAACACCATGCCTACCCACAAAACCGCTAGAATTTTCTTCGTAGTCAAGACCATTTTCTGATAATATTTAGACAACAAGCTGCACTCCTATACGAAAGATAGGGCGATAATACATGATAAATGTCAAAAATAAAACCAATTTGCTTGGTAAAAAAAATCCAAAATGGGTAGCCTCACTACCCCAACTATCTAAAAAAATAGCTCAAAATTATGGATTATCTCATTTAAAACCAGTTGCCAATCTCAGTTATCATTACATCTTATCCGGTTTTCAAGGAGATCAACCCATTATTTTAAAATTGAGTGATGACGTAGACACCTTAAAAAGAGAAAGCCTTGCATTACAAGCATTTTCCAGGTTTGGGGGCGTAAAAGTACTAGCAGAGCAAGCTGGCATGCTGCTTTTAGAACGGGCTATACCGGGTACATCGTTACAATCTTATTTTCCAGAAAAAGAAGACGAAGCCATCCACATCACTCATACCTGTTTACAACCATTACACCAAGCGCCTATTCCAAAACACAACACTTTTCCTCACATCCAAGATTGGCTAATCGCATTAGACCAAAAGCACCCCATTCCTACGCAATATTTACACCAAGCCAGACAACTACGCGATAACTTGATCACCACCACAACCCAAACCACCCTCCTCCACGGCGATTTACATCATGACAACATCCTACAAAATGGATCGGATTGGCTGGTCATCGATCCCAAAGGCGTGATCGGCGATCCCTGTTATGACGTTACAGCCTTTATTCGCAATCCCATACCAGAACTACTCCAACAACACCAAGTGATTGCAATACTGCAAAATCGTATCACACGTTTTGCCAAAGCTTTCATGGTCTCAGAAAGCAGAATCCTTCACTGGTGTTATGTGCAAGCAGTCCTGGCATGGATTTGGGCACTAGAAGATGATTGTTCAGAAGATTACTTTAAAGAATTCACAGAAATCCTGCATAGGATGCTACTTTCACATCAAATCACTAAACCATATCCTCAACTTTAGGGTCTGTTGACAATTCATCTCCTGAAGCCCTACGGGACGTAGGCATCTGAATTGTCAACAGCCCCTAGCCTTTTTTACAAAATTGGCTAATAACTCGTCTTTGCGAGCGTTAGCGAAGCAGCTTGGAATTTCAATTAGAAATTGGTTTGTTTGTTCTTTATTTTGACACGATCAAAATCTCAACTATAATTAAAATACAACCTAATTGATGTTTTTTTAGTCATATGACATGAAAAATCCAGAGGAAAATAACAGCAGAGCATCACTTACCCCGTCCAAACCTCAAGCTGCAAAGCCCTCTGCCACAAGACCAAGACGAAACTTGGACCCGTCTATAGAGGCTGTCACAATAGAACCTAGTGAAGACAGTGCAGCCACAATTGTTATACCACAGCCCGAATCTGAGCGCCCAACTGCGCCACGAGGTAAGATACGTCCGCTAAAACCAATTGTTATCAACACTACTTTAGATACAACAACTGAAACGCAAACCTTAACGAAACAACCAAGAGTGCATCAATTTAGAACCATTTCACCTGCATCAATTACAGAATTACAAGAAAGTCGCTCATCCTCCCCATTAAGTCCAGAAATCAAACCATTTTATGATGTTTTATACGCTAAAATCATTCGTAACCTGATAAAAAACACCAGATATGAGGACGTATCTCAAGCAGAAAAAACTGAAATAGCCGCCATGTGTGTAGAGATAACGCTTGCTATTGCTCATTTTCAAGAAATCATGCAGGAAGATCCAGCTACTTATTGCCGCTCCGCTGAAGGAATGATTCTTTGGACGGAAAAGCGTCATCTTGAGATCAAAAAACTCCAAACCAATATCAAACCTCATTTTGATCGAATTAATCAATTATTAACCCAAAAAAACCATCATGATTCTCCGATAAAACAACTCTACTCTAGCCCAACGGGACGTCAACAAGCGGCGAAATACGGAGATATTTTAGAAACAACACCCTTTGGTAAAATTTTAGAATCTACCAGCATTCATACTATGCTCAAACGATGTTTTGGTCCAAATGCTTTTACCCCTGCACCCAATACTAGCAAAGCTATATATAAAGAAGTAGATGGAGAAATCAATAGGATTAAAAAAAATTCTCCGCGTGATCTGTTAACAAATCAATCTGTAGAATTCACTACAGACGTAGATACGGCGGTGGTGATTGGTGTGTGGGAAGCCGTGTCATCTTCCTATGCACAAGAAACTGCAAATGAAGCACATATTTATGTTCCATTTGGGATAGGTGCCAACACCGTTGCTTGGAATCATGAGATCCCTGAGCTCAGGAAAAACTTTAGTGATAAAAATATTATTATTCACACATTGAGATCACCCGAAACCTATGCAGCGTTCAAAACTGAATATGAAAGCAAACAATCCGGTTAAGTCCGTATACTGCTGTAAATTCAAGATGAGCAAGAAGTATTAGCGTCATCGT
>CAISKC010000188.1 GCA_903885895.1 uncultured Legionella sp. | reverse complement strand
TCTATACTCAGCTTTATTTTTTTCTTTTATTTCCAGCGATAAATAGATAGCAAGCAATGGTTCTTCTGCTTGCTTTATCAAATGATTATTTTCAAACTGGTTACTCAGTATTTTCAGTTGTTGAATGTGGTAATAAATATAGGGTATTACTTGGCTAAGTTTGTCGCATTTCATCATATCTGCGTGCAATAATTGTTCGTTCATCTTTTTATCTCCAGATGGCAAAATAGATTCGATTTATTTTCTTCGGACTGAGGCAGCTGGGTTTGATTGTGGCATGCCTGGTTGAGCTGGGGTTTGAGTGGCGGCCAAGGATTGATAATTAGCGGGTTGATTGCTTGCTGCTTTAGTGCCTGTGAGCGCTGTGATAGGAGGCTGTTTATTATCTATTGGTTTTTTATCTCGAGTCTTCATTGCACTTGAAGCAAGCGTGACACCACCCGTAACGATAGCAGTCCCACCTTTTAATAGAGCGCTTCCTAAATGCGCAGTAGCTTGCACAAGATGACTGCATGCTTTTCTAAGCGAGCGCCAAGTGGCTGCTTCACTTTTTTCATAAAATTCCTTTTTCTCTTGTTTAAACTGTCGCTCTTCTTGCGGGGATATACTATTTATCTGTTTCTTATTGATGGGATCCTTGCTTTGGGAAAGTTGATGTTGTTTATGAATAATTTGTGGTACTTTGTTGGCATCATGACCAATAATCAGGTTTTTAAAGAATCCCCCGACATGAAAAAGTGCTTTGCCAAAATGAGCCACACTCGTTTTTAAATCACCCCAAGCACTTGTTGCTAGCTTAGATGATGTACTTTCTTCTTTCTCTTTTTTATCTTCTTTTCTATGCATTTTTTATTAGCCCTTAAACTGGAGTCTGTTGATAGTTCCTCTTCAGAAGACCTACGTCCCACGGCTTATCCGTGAGATCCAGAGATCTTGAATAATGCAAAGACTTATTACACTGATAAAGATCGATATCGATATATGGATCCCGCGGAAAAGCCGCGGGAAGTAGGCCTCTAAATTGACAACAGGCCCTAGACTTTTTAGGTCAATCAATACCATTATCATTTTTTATTGGGGGAACATTTTTTAAATGTTTTTATTGTGAGTCTTTTTCATGGTATGTGTCATACATTAACTATAGAATGTTTTTTAAAACTTGCAAAAGAAATGTTTTAGCCTACATACCCCTGCAGTGGACGCATCTCCGGGATCGGGATGCGTGTCATGATTGAACTGCCAACAGCCTTTCTCATGCGTTCAAGCGATTAACTAAAACTTGCAAGATCGCTTTTTCTTCTAATGAGGTTAGCGTATGCGACTGCACCAAATCACAGCCAAAATAAATGAACTGTTTCATTTTTTCATTGACGTTTAAATTTGTATCATCGTAAATTTCTAGATAACGTTTCTGTAAGAGATCCGCAGCTGCTTGTAATACTACTTCTGTGACAACCAATTTTTCCTCATTGGCATACTGTTCCGCAGTCACATTGGTAAGCTTCGCTTGCAAATCCTGAAATATCTCAGGAGACAGTTCATCGTCTGTAGAATCGACTTGAAACTGAAGATCATGGGTCGAGTACATCGCTAACAGCGCCACCATGACGTTAGGATCTTGGATAATAGACAAAAACTCAGGTTTATTGATAATTGTCACATCAGAGCTTCGACTCAAGGTAAGCAATGGGCGCGCTAATGTGGCCACAATGCTTCCACCGGCCCCAAAAAAAATGTAATGCTTTGTTTCAAAAGAGGGTAAATATGAAACGCCCGAAGCCAGGATAGTATGATTATCCGTAGATAGAAGTTTAAAACATAAAAATGATACAAGCCCGAAGTCACTCTCTAGACTCAACTTAGCAACAATTACTCTGTTTTTGTCGTATATATCAAATCGATATGAATTATCTGTAATGAATCGCTCGATGAATTTCAATGTAAGTTGACGTTGATCTGTTTTATCAAAAAACTCAAATGTACCTAATGTATTAGGCTTTCGACGTAACGCCCCTATTTTTTTTCCATTTGCTAATAAATCAATACAACCGCCATGAGAACATTTTAGGTCTTTGATTTGGAAGGAATTTGGCATGTCATCTTTAGATAATGCGAATCCTGAAGCAATACTGCCGCATAATAAGATAAGACCCAATAAAACTCTAAGCATGTTCAACATATCCTCATTGTAAATGACTCAATTATAACCTTGTTGATTTTTTTTACAATAAATATTAGGGCGTGTTTACAATTCATCCCCGACGCAAATTTCAACTTAAGTTCTTTAAATAGAGCTGGCTACTCGCCTCACTCAAATTAAAATTTGCGCCAGCACATGTCAACCAGACCCTAATTAAAACCGGCTATGTTAGAAACATATCCGGATGCAGTTGACGCGTAATCATCATTCGCCGCAGCTGGAAATGCCCCATATCGTCTATGCGCAATGGATGCATTTGGTGTCGTTTTAACCGCCTCCAATGTAGGCGCCGTTGGGGTTGCTTCCTTACTTTGACTTATCCAAAAATCTAAACCTAAAATAAAAGAAGCACTCCCTGCAAAAAATGCGGAGACCGCCGCTAATACCGTAATAGCCAACATCGGAGGTAAAGCAATATTTGCAGCCAGTAATAATCCTGTCAAAAGTTCCACACCTGCGTAAGTCAGTGCACCATTCACAAGTGCATTGGTCGTAACGCATAAAAAACCAAACCAAGCATTAGGGATATTCATCATTTCCCCTAAGTTTTCTCCAAACTTTTTACAAAAATTAGATAAATAGTAATTGTAAAAAAAGTATTCCGTAAAAGCGCCAAACGTAAATGCCACCGAGAGCCCTATCATGAGTGCAGGAAAGGCAGCCATATGCACCGCAATCAATGCTTGTGCCAAACCTAAGGTAAACAACAAACTAAGCGCTAGCACATTCCCGACAGCAATAATATGCCCGATCCATTTACCCAATAACTGAAGATTGGTTAATGGATCTTCAACCACAGCCTCTTTCTCATAACTTTTCAACCAAGTTTCTACTTCTTGAATCGTCATAATAGCGGCAACAAAAATTCCAGCCGCTATAGAAAGGATCGCGAGCGGGCCAGTCATTGCGAAAGTAAATGCCATCAAGCCAAACAAAAGCCCTGTTACAACAAAAACAAATATGCCAACCAAAAATTGCAGTCTTTCCCATCCCTTCAAATCATGGTATTTATATTTTTTGCCAGACGTCATTCGTTCGTAAAAGTCATGCAGCAATCCAATATTCATCCAGCAATTCACCATGCCACTGCATAACCCGCCTGTAGTCAGTGCCGCGACTTGTGTTGACCAAGACAACAATCTGCTAGCTGGAAGCCCTGATGTTAAACCATTGATAAACAACACAACCGCTGGATAATTCTGAAGCGCAACGCCTAAAGCGCCTAAACCAGCAATCACACGGACATACTGTTGCACATTAGAATCTTGAGGCACTGCGACAGCTGTCCCAGAAGATGTTGGTTGCTCTACTGTAAAGCCTTCATTATGCGCGTACATCATACTCTCCTATTACTAGCCTCGAATAATTATTCACTATATTAATATATTTATTCATATGCGTCAACTTTGATGTACAATTTTAATCATTTGTTCCTATAACTCCGGTCTGATAAGCTTGATAGATCTATATTTGGAGTACCTATGACATCGATCACTCATTTGCTACGTGAGATTCTTTTAGAAGGCAAAGCAAGAACACAATCGGAAATCCAACAAGAGCTGGAACGTCAGGGCGTAGCGAGTAGTCAGTCTAAAATATCTCGCTTGCTCCATCAAATCGGCGCCGTGAAACTGGTGGATAATCAAGGTAAAACGCAGTATCGCATGCCACATGAAGTCGGACTTATCCATGAATTAACCTCTCCTCAAGAGAAGACCCTCATTCGTCAATGGGTACTGAGCGTCGTTGCAAATGAAACCATGATTATCATTCATACCACACCAGGGGCTGCGGGAATGGTCGCCAGAATCATTGATCAGCATAGGATGAATTTAGATGTTTTAGGGACGATTGCTGGCGATGACACCATTTTTGTGGCGCCGAAAAACAATCATAGTCTCGTTGAGACGATGCGCCTGATCACACAACTGTTTGATTTATGACC
>CAISKC010000187.1 GCA_903885895.1 uncultured Legionella sp. | reverse complement strand
AGATAACTCTAAAACTAATCAAGGAAGAAAAAGTCCACTTTATGGCACAGCAAAAGAAAAAATACAGAAACACTTGTCAGATAAAAATGTTCTACCTTCAAATTCTGAGCTTGAATCAGCCGTAAAAATCCATATAAATCCAGATGAACCAGATTCAGTTGAGTACGCAACCAGAACAGCAGGCAAGCATTTAAAAATTTTCAAAGAAGAAATGGGTATGTAATATTTCATACCTAGACCAAGGACTATCAAATAGTCAGAATTGATTCTGTGTTTAACCAAAGGAGAAAAACATGGAATCAAATGGCAATCAACTACTTCGCATCCAAGAAGTCAGCCAACTCACTTCACTCGCAAAATCAACCATCAATTTATGGGTAGCGCAAGGTAATTTCCCCAAGCCATCCCTACTCTCTCCTACCTTAAAGGTTTGGAGAATGATAGATATTGATGAATGGATTAACAACCACTTTGAAACAAAAGATGCTGCATAAAAATAAACCCCGCTGGCAGGCGAGGTTTTCAACTACGGAAAATAAATATGACTACTACTCTACTTAATGCGCTTGTTAAGGTCAAGCAAACCAATCACTCAACATGGATTGCATGCTGCCCAGCACACGATGATAAAAATCCATCACTTGCAATTCGTCAGGTCGATGACGGCAGAATACTCATTCATTGTTTCGCTGGATGCTCTGCAGCCGAAATACTCGATGCATTAGGACTATCGTTTAATGATCTATACCCAGAAAAAAATCCAGCTATTGCACATAAGCCACTGCGAAAAATAATCGATGCGCATACAACGCTTCAATTATTGCAATTTGAAAGCACATTGGTACTAGAATGCGCTAGAACGCTAAATCGTGGAGATCATCTAACAGACAAGGATTTTGATCGACTATTTCAAGCAGCTGAACGAATTCAACGGGTTTGCGAAGCTGGGGGATTAGCATGACCTACGAGTACAATGCCAACCGCTATATGGCAGCAACAGCAAACCAAAGAGTCCTTTCAATGAGAGAACTACGGGAAAAAATGGCTATGACAACCGAAAAGGTGAAGAAAATTGAAAGCGCTGAACTCGTATACGAAAAAATCATAGCTAAAGGTTTGGTTACCGTTATCGCTGCGCCACCAAACGGTGGGAAAACGACCATCTCTATGCATATTGCAAAAGTATTGGCTGCAAAGGGATTTCAAGTCATCTACATTGACTACGATTCTGCTGGTATACATGTTCGTGAATACTTTGAATATGCAAAAGTATCAGATTTTGACTATTGGGCTGAAATGGATTCAGATATTGATGCCGATCAGTTAGTGAATAACTTGGTTGCAGCATCCAAAAATGAATCAAATCAATCCGAATGCATCTATATTTTTGACACACTAAAGAAATTTGCAAACTTAATGACCAAAAGTAAGGTTGCGGAATTCATGTCAAAAATGCGTACCTTGACTAGACATGGTGCTACCGTAATTTTACTGGCGCACACCAATAAACGACCAGAATCTGACGGTAATTATCTCTTTGAGGGTGTGGGCGATGTTAAAAATGATTGCGATAACTTGTTTTATCTAAGACCAATGAAAAATCATGACGGCAGCACAACGGTGACCGTAGATTTTGAAAATGGAGGTAAGAAAAAAGCTCTTTTAGAACCTTGTACCTTTGTTATACAGGCAGATCGAACTGTAAATTTAGCTGATGAATACGCACAGCCAGAAGACATTAAAAACCATGAGCTTGATAAAGACGATATTCAAACCATCTTAGAAATATTAAGTATTGGTGAGCTAAATGAATCCAAATTAGTAGACCTATGCCAGCAACACGGCATCTCAAGACGCAACAGTAGACGCATTCTTCGCTCTTATGGATTTTGGCATGCTCGCAAAGGTGATAAGAATGCAACTCTCTACTCTGCGCTGGAATAACTGGCTATGTGGAATAACTAAGTAACTGGTAAAACTGGTATATCTGGATAATGCTGTTTGTCCAGATTTGCCAGTTATTTAAGTATTACCAGATAGGTTGATTTACCAGTACACCAGTTTTATTAAAATTTAATGAGGACGGTGAGTAACACTACTACCCCACCTCCCTTACACACCAAACCTAATCTTAGGTACACCACTTGTTAAGTCGATTCTAGCAATATTGGTTTGCATATAACTCGGTTCTTCTGATACTCGCATTAACATTCTACTCAATCTAATCTGAGCAACTTCACCGAACTCAGTACGCTCACCTTTCATGAACTT
>CAISKC010000186.1 GCA_903885895.1 uncultured Legionella sp. | reverse complement strand
CTTTTCAAAGCCCGCCTTGATGGCGTCAGTGCCCGTCTGGACGTTGGTCTCGGCCGTGGTGGTGACTTTTTCGGCGGCCGTCTTTGCCTTGCTCATGCTCATCTCCATGTTGTTCATGTCTGTTTTGAAAGCACATCCGGGGGTCCGGCCGGCCTGTTGCACTGCAACATGAGCTATATGCCTATGGTTATCAGACTCGTCAAGAGGGTTTTGCTGCGTCGCAACAAATTGTCAAAAATCCGCAAGGGGTGGTATACCAAGTCATAGTAGGGCGCGTCAAACAGCGCGAGCAAGCCATTGATTTGCAAAAAAAATTGGTCGACAATACGCGATTAAATGGATTAATCATTAAAACAAGGGTGAGTTAGCATGCCGGTATTACATTGGATAGACTACGCAATTATTGGTGTCCTGACACTATCGGCTATCACTGGTTTGGTACGTGGTTTTATAAAAGAAGTGGTGGCATTGAGTGTGTGGATAGTAGCGGGCTGGATGTCATTTGTTTATGCTAAACCCGTTTCAGCTTGGTTAGGGGCTTATGTACACGATAAATCAGCCCAAGTAGTATTAGCGTATGTGGTTATCGTTGTTGGAACCCTGCTCATTGGGGGGATCTTGAATACCATGATGTCTTTTATCATGCATCATTCGGGCTTAAGCGGTACTGACCGTTTGCTAGGCTTAGGATTTGGTGCAGTACGTGGCATATTTGTCGTAGCTTTGATTATGGTGGTTGTGCGTTTAAGCGCATTGCCTGAAGAGGAATATCGGAAGCAATCATGTCTATATAATTATTTTACGCCCGTTGTAAATTGGTTATATCGCTATACGCCTGATCTGATTAAGCGCGTAGAAGATTTGGATCATCACCATGCTGCTCCAAAGAAGCCTGAGCAACATGCGGATATCATGATTAGAGATTTCCAGACATTATAGGGTCTTGGTGTCCTAGTCGATTCTCTATCCTGGGTTGTCGTTCATGATGGTAATGATTGGCAAACTAGCGAAATACGCGTAGACCCTATATACTGACAGTTAAGAACATTTTTTTAGTTGGAGCATATGATGAGTGAAGAAAAACAGACGCCACCGGAATGGACCCATATTGTTAGAGATGCGAAAGCATTATTCGGTAGTCTAAAAATCGGTGCGATTAA
Organism: uncultured Legionella sp.; assembly: GCA_903885895.1. Classification (GTDB taxonomy): domain Bacteria; phylum Pseudomonadota; class Gammaproteobacteria; order Legionellales; family Legionellaceae. The sequence goes on along the minus strand of CAISKC010000186.1, from coordinate 5,486 downwards.
GCTGTTTGATGTTGCGAAAACTGAAATAGCTAAAAGAAATGCACCTAAGGGAACAGAAGGTGTCTCTCCAGAAAACAATCAAAGCCCTCAACAAGAACCCGCTGTAGCGGCCAAAGAACCTGTTGCTGATAAAGTTGTTACGCCAGCTGCACAACCAGCTGAGTCTGCTAAAGAAGCGGCGAAAGCTTTTGAGAGTACTGACTCTGCTGCGGAACCAAAAGTAGCCGAGAGCAAACCAGACGATAAAAAATGAAATTTGTACGTTTTGGTAAGCTCGGTCATGAAAAACCTGGATTCATTGATCCGGAAGGTGGGATCCGTGATATTTCTGCCTATGTTATGGATATTAATGCAGCCAGTTTGAGTGATCCTTTTGTTTTGCAGCAATTTGAAACATTTGATTGGGCTGCTTTGCCTTTGGTCGAACCTAAGACACGTCTTGGTGTGTGTGTGAATGGCATTGGTAAGATCGTGTGTATTGGTTTTAATTCACAACAACATGCTGCTGAAATTGGTATCAAACGCTTGCCTAATGCTGAACCCATCATCTTTCTAAAGCCCAGTTCTTCTTTAGCGGGGGCTCATGATCCCATCATGTATACGCGTAACACCAAGAAATTGGATTGGGAAGCAGAGTTGGCAGTTGTGATTGGAAAACAGGGTAAATATATTGCAATGGAACATGCGAGTGAACATATTTTTGGCTATGCATGTTTTAATGATTTGTCGGAACGATATTTGCAATTTGAGACGGGTGATACGCAATTTACAAAAGGGAAATGTTTTGATGGTGCGGCAACCCTTGGTCCTTATTTGGTGAGTAAATCAGACGTTCCTGATGCACGAAAGCTCCAAATTCAATTGTGGGTGAACCATCAATTAAGACAAAATTTTCCAGCAAAAGATTATATCTACTCTGTTGAGGAAATTATTGTGTATCTTAGCCAATATTTTACGCTTTACCCAGGAGATGTGATTTCAATGGGTTCTGCACCAGGTAGTGCCTGTGCGTGGGGTGAGAACTGCTTTTTACAACCCGGGGATGAAGTCAAATTAGAAATTTCTGGCCTGGGAATACAGTGCCAAAAAGTGGTGAGTGAAACTTGATCACAAAGTAGGATTAAATCTCTGATTTGATGCCATGAGTACTGATAGGGGTTGGCAAATCACTCTAAGATGGTCTATCATTACAATGTGATGAATCATGGAGGATAATATGAAAGATTCTAATAAGTGTAAAAAGAGTTCCTGTTGTAGTCAGATTGCTGGTTATGTTGTTTTTGGATTTGGTGTGGTTGCGTCATTCATGACACAATCTTGGGAAGCAGGTACATTAGGGTTATTTATCATTGCGGCAGTATTGATTCGTAATAAGCATCATTCTGTTTGTAATGGTTGTGGTTCTGCTCAGTGCTGCTGTGGTCCTGTTGGTGGTGTTTATGATGAATCATCATGTGTCATGCCATCAGTAGCCCCTAAAAAAGCGCCTGTTGCTCGTAAAAAAGCGGCTGCTAAGAAAGCATAAGCTTTTTTCTGGTGGACATGCTTTGCTTTGTCCACCAGAAAACCTACTTACTAGTCTTCATCCTCTTAAATGGTAAATATTCAGGTTTCCAATAACAGCTATCAATGAGTTTTTCTACATTTTTCGGCTTTTTGCGTGCCAATTTACTTGCGATGGCTGCATGCGCGACAGCGATGGCCACATGCTTTGAGATGCGTTCGGCTTCGCATAGAGAAGGCAATAACGGTAAAAAATGATCCTCACGAATGGGTGATAGCTCACTCAAAGCTTGTGCTGCAGCCCAGAGCATGTCATCGTTCACCGATTGTGCTTGCACAGCCATGACACCTAAGCCAATGCCTGGGAAAATCAAAGCGTTATTGCATTGCGCAATCGTAAAAATCCTATTTTTTAAACGCACCATATCAAAAGCAGTCCCGGTTGCAACCAATGCTTTGCCGTTGGTCCAAGTTAAAATATCAAAGGGCGTGGCTTCACATTTGTCATCGGGGTTGGATAAAGGGAAAATAATCGGTCGTTCACAATAGGTGGCCATGTGAGTGATGATCTCTTGAGTAAAATGACCTGGTTGTGCCGAGCTCCCTATGAGCACAGTAGGTCGAAATGCTTTGATGGTATCGAACAACGTTAGTTGCGGTTGATGCGCCGTATTCCAATGATGAAATTCAAGCTGTTTTCTAGCATAAGGTTTTTGTGCTGTGGTCAAAGCAGGATCAGTATCAATCAGAAGTCCCTGACGGTCAACGAGACAAAATTGTTTGTATGCGGTTTCACGACTTGCCCCAAGACGGATGAGTCCATCGACAATTTGGTCGCTAACACCCATTCCCGCGGAACCCGCTCCATATATTACAAAGCGATGTTTATTCAGTGGGATTTGCGTGGCGTCTGCGGCTGCCAGTAAAGCCGCCAAGGTTGTCGCACCGGTTCCTTGAATATCATCATTGAATGAGCATAGTTTATCTTGGTATTTTAATAAAAGTCGGCGTGCATTATTGCGTCCAAAATCTTCCCAATGTAAAAACGCATGTGGAAAATATTTGTGAATGGCATGGATAAATTTATCCATAAATTTGTCATATTCGTCGGCATAGATACGGTTATGCCGGCAACCAAGGTAGAGGGGATCATTCAGTAAATCGACATTATCTGTTCCAACGTCGAGAAAGATCGGTAACGTACGAGAAGGATCAATCCCGCCACATGCTGAGTAAACCATGAGCTTCGCTACAGGAATATCCATGCCTCCGACGCCTTGATCTCCTATCCCTAAAACGCCTTCACCATCCGTGACAACGATCAAATCGATATCGGGATTGGACCTATTTTTTAAGATAGTCTCTAAGTCATCTTGATACGTATGCGAAATATAGAGGCCACGTGGTTGGCGGTATTCGCGACTAAACATTTGTACAGCTTGGCCAACGGTTGGAGTGTAAATAATGGGAATCAACTCTTCGAGATGTTGGCAAATCAACTGATAAAATAAAATATGGTTTTTATCATGCAGATTATTGAGGTAAATGTTTTTTTGTAATGAAGAGGTATATTGCGCTAATTGTAAATAAGCGCGGGTGACTTGTTCGTCAAGTGTTTCAATCCGGTGCGGTAATTTCCCTAAAAGTCCGAACTCTTCGCGTTCGGCTTGTGTAAAAGCTGTACCTTTGTTCAATTGAGGTAAGGCTAAGAGATGTTTCCCAGAAATCGAAGTTTTAATAATCGGCTTACCCGTTTTTTTGTCAATGTCTTTGGTAAAATCGAGCATAGTATTCCTCTCAGGTCGCTTAGAACGATTATATCATGCATGATGATACAATATATTTTCTTTATGATATAATTCTGGATTCTACCAAGGACTGCGTAATGAGAATATTAATCAGTAATGATGATGGGGTTTTAGCGCCTGGTATTAAGGCATTGAGTCAGGCTATGACGCAATTTGGAGATATCGAAGTCATTGCTCCAGATCGAAATCGTAGTGGCGCGAGTAACTCATTAACTTTATTACGTCCTTTGCGTGTTAGACGTTTGGATAATCTTTACCATAGCGTGGATGGCACGCCTACTGATTGTGTGCATATGGCATTGACGGGTTATTTTGAACAACCATTTGATATCGTGGTTTCTGGAATTAATGAAGGTGCTAACCTTGGCGACGATGTCCTCTATTCTGGTACAGTGGCGGCAGCGGTTGAAGGGGGCAATATGGGTTTGCCAGCTATTGCGGTATCCTTGGCCAGTCGTCACGGTCAGCATTATGATACGGCCGCATTTATTACGGCACAATTGGTACAGAAGTTATTTAATGACCGTAGCTTACCAAAGCAAACTATTTTAAATGTCAATGTGCCGGATTTGCCATTGGCACAAATCAAAGGGATTGAAATTACGCGTTTGGGAACGCGTCATCGTGGTGAGCAATTACATGAAGCGCAAGATCCGCGTGAGCAAGTGGTTTATTGGATCGGAGAATCAGGACAGAAAAATGAAGCGGGGCCAGGTACGGACTTTTTTGCTGTTGAACGAGGATATGTGTCCGTGACCCCATTACAATTAGACATGACGCATTATCAGGTTTTTGATCAAATATCTGCGTGGGTCAATGGGATAAGCCTTTAAATGAAAATATTTTCTTATTTATATGAAAAAAGCATCACTTGGTCGAGTCATCCTAAGGCGCATTATTATTTAGGGGGTGTTTCGTTTATTGAGTCCTCTTTTTTCCCGATTCCACCGGATGTGATGTTGGTCACTATGACGTTGGCCAAACCTAACAAAGTCTGGTATTACGCTTTAATCGCGACGATTTTTTCTGTTGCAGGCGGTCTATTGGGCTATGCGATTGGTTATTTTGCCATGATGTTGATGGAGCCTTATATCCTGGCTTCTTCTTTTGCGCCTAAATTTCAACAAGTTGTAACTTGGTTTGATCATTTTGGGATCTGGATGGTTATTCTTGCCGGATTTACTCCTTTTCCATATAAAGTATTTACGATTTCTGCGGGTATGATGCATATGTTGTTCCCCTTGTTTTTCTTTGGTTCAATTATTGGTCGGGGTTTACGCTTTTTTCTAGTATGTGGCATTTTGCATTTCACGGCTGAGCGATTTGAAAAACATTTTAGGCGCTATATTGATATCATCGGATGGTCTACGTTGGCGATAGCGTTGGGTGCTGGAATCTGGATGAAATGGTTACACTAATATGTGGAAATGGTTTGTAATTCTCATTGCGATGGGTTGTGTAGTCGCTTGCGATGAAGGCGGAGCTCTAGCGCCGGTAGTGGATGGCAATTGGCGTGCTACGAATCCAAGTGCGAATTATTATCGAGTCAAATCGGGTGATACTTTATATTCTATTGCCTTTCGCTACGACCAAGATTACCGGCGCATCGCAGGCATGAATGGGCTTCAAAGTCCCTATGTTGTGAAAGTGGGGCAGGTGATTCGTTTAAAACCTCAGTATACTACCGCACCTACGCGACGAGTTGTTTATACGGCTTCACGTAGTCCACAACGAGGGAATCGACAACTGCAGCGACCACAACCCTTTGTACCACATTTATCAAGCAATACACATTGGCTATGGCCCGCACGCGGTCCGATTTTATCAGGTTTTGCGCCAGAGCTTGGGAAAAAAGGGATTGATATCGCTGGGAAAAAAGGACAAACCATCCGTGCAAGCGCCAATGGCACCGTTGCGTACGCTGGTGATGGGCTGCCTGGCTACGGAAATTTGATTTTGATTCAACATCCCAAACAATTACTCAGTGCATATGGTTATAACGCACGTAATTTGGTCCATGCGGGTCAAACAGTTCATGCCGGACAAGCCATCGCAATCATGGGTGTCAGCCCGCAACGCCATTACGCCATGCATTTCGAGGTAAGAAAAGCGGGCAGTCCAGTGAACCCAGGTTATTTTTTACATTGAAAAAAGAGTAGGGGCGACCGGCGGTCG
>CAISKC010000185.1 GCA_903885895.1 uncultured Legionella sp. | reverse complement strand
CACTTACCCAGACAACAAGAGAAGCCATAAGTAGAGACATTGCATAACTCCAAAGCCAACTTATACGTAAGTGGCTTCCGAAATTTATGGGGTCCAGTAGTGCGCGCATGAAAAATGCGATCATGGCGGTAGCAAGAATAAAGCCAATAGTTAATGGGCTATGATCTTGACCAAAAAAAACCCATCTTCCACCAGTGTTGCTTGTCAAAATAAAGCGATCAATCATAAGTGGAATTATGATGGCCATACCAGCAAACGAAATAATATTCTGTAATTGATTGATCTCTCCGATAGACATCAGGCGACCACAAAGGTAGGGCATCAGAACCATGAAAGGAAGAAAGGCCGAATACTTTAAAACACCAAGGGATGATGTGTCTTTAACGGAAATCGATATCAGAATAACGAGAATGTATGAAAGAAAAAGAATATCAATATTATTTAACCCTTGTAATCGACTACGCTGCAACCAAGCAAGTATCGAAAACCAACTTGCCAGGGCAAAATAGAAAAATATCGTCATAGCTCGCGTCCAATTGACCCCAATTAAGTAAGCTAAAACCTGCAAAAAGATCAAACCAAACATCAGCATACTTGCCGTTAGTGCAAGTGTTTTCATCCCAGAATATTTTTCTTCAAATAATTTAGCTAGCACTAAATGCGCCTCTTTTTTTAAACACTACTAAAATATGATCCTTGGCTGAAAGCCAATATGGAGGAACATCTACGAGTTCAGGAAAATGCACTACATCAATACCACCGCCTCCAAGGCGTCTGATTTTCGAGAAAATCCGAGGCGAAATTTTATAGCTCAGATTAAGAATAATTTCACGCCATTTTTTGTACAGCCCCCCCGAAGCATCCCCATGCGAGAATGACTTTACAACAATAAGCTCCAAGTCGAGCTGGCGCGCCGACCAATGCGCCCAGGCAGGATTAATAAAGGATATATGTTCGGCGATATGACAATACCAATACTTACTTCCCATCAAACGCCAACTTAGAGAGCTCGTATTGCCGGTGGCGACAATAATTAATCCACCCGGACTAGCTGCTTGAGTTAGCTGCGCCAGAAATTTTAAGGGGTCTTCAGAATGCTCAATAACGTCCATTGCCAATATTGCATCAGCTATAGAAGGGCTCTTATCAAGTTCATCAAAATCTTGCGCAATAATGCGTATATTCCTAGACTCAGCCCTTCTTGCTGCATCAGCATGTATTTCCAATCCCAACTTTTCGTATCTCGGATCTAAAGATCCCAACAATCTTCCATCGAAACACCCGACATCCAATACCTTTTTAACATTAGGGAATTTCTCAAGGATTTTTACGGTCATTTGCCAATCAAACCTAATACCATCATTCTCGGACCAATTGTCAAGACTCCCTTGACGATATAAGTTATCTAGCTCTTTTTTAGAAGGCCTTGGAAAACGAAACGCCAAACAACATACTGAACATCTCCAGAGAATTCCACCAAACAAGACATGATCAAGTTGGCGTCCCGCAAATAGATTACTTGCTGGTATGCGGCCCAAGGGATAGGGATTTTTAGCCCCACAACTGGGGCAGGCAAGGTTATTTTCTTGGTTCATTTACGCCCAATAATCCGCGTGCTCAACATGCGATAAAGTGGCTCGTTCCATGAAATGAAAGCTATAAAAAACAAAATGGTCACCTCAGCGGCATAATTTAAAGTGCTAGCACCTCCAAGCACAATTGCAAATACAAACAGCAACATCACAAAAAAATATCGCCATGCTTGTCCACTCATACTAAGGGGCGCCAACCCACTCTGACCAACCCAATCTTCATGCCTTCGATAAATAAGCACAACGTTGAAGGCGGTAGCAAAAAATAACCCGAAGGCAGCTCCAAGTAGATGGAAAAAGGGGATCAATATTAAGGAAATTGTGACATTTGTTATCGCAAGGACTGCTTGACTCCGAAGAATAAAACGTAAATCACTACGGCCTATGAGACTTATATAAAGTGGGGATACGTAAATCATTGCAAGGTTGGATAATGTGGCAATTCCAAAAAAAATCATTATTTGACGGGGATCGCCAATCATGGTCCACTGATGGATAGTCCAACTTAGAAAAATGGCAGCAACGACATGTGCTGCTAGGACGGGCACTAAGACGAGTGATAGCACCCTAGAAAATATGCGCCCAACCACCGAACCCTCTTCACCCGACATATGCAGAAATACACGCATGGCTGCAATAAAGAGACTCTGTATTCCCCAAATAAATTTCATAGCAAGATCATATGCTGTAACCGATAGCACGCCAGCGTAGTGGTTAAGCAGCAATTTATTTAGCGGCTCTAGAAAAAGGCTCATCAATGAAGATGCTTGAAGTGTGGCACCAGATTTCATCAGGGACCACACCTGAATCATATCCTGCCTCGATAATTTAAAGAGTGGCGATCTTGGTATTAGCCTGCCGCTCACATTGACAATTAAACATAGGTCAACAAACGCACCCGCTACAAATACTGCCATGTAACCTAAAGCAGAAGTCGGAATAAGAAAAATATAAAGGAATGCCAAAAGAGATAAGACCAGGATTGGGCCAAAGAGTTGCCATTTCATTGCTAAATCAAGCCTACCAAAACTCTCAATAATTGCCGATTTCAATGCGGTAATAATTTGCAAACTGGTCAAAACTCCCATTGCTATTACTGACAGTCGGATTTCCTCAAGAAGATCCACCTCAACAATCCGAAAAGACAAGATCTTTGGGGCCATTACCCATATGGCGGTCGAAAGCACTACAAGAGTAGCAATGGATAACAATGTAAACAAGTTTGCGACGGATACTAATACACAATTCTTGTCTCTCTCACCCCTTGGCATCGCCATCAAGCTTGAAACTAAGACAGTAAATACGCTTGAATTTAATGCCAAATATAGAGCGAAGAGGGAGAGTAAGGTAACTAAGTATCCGTAACGTGCCCCGCCTAACAATCTGAGTGCTAACAAAGAAATACAAAGGCCTGCTAAAGCTCGCACAGCAGCTGAAGCCCCTCCCCAAGTTGCGTTTCTGACTATAAAAGATGTGCTCTTGGGCATGAGCTAAACAACTATAAGATATTTACTAGAGCTATTTTCCATTACTTTTTTAATTTAATTACAACACGTTGTAGCGTTTTTACGGGCTCCCTAATAAACATAAATGCAACAAATAGCAATTTCTGGAGTATGTTGAAATCAGAGGGAAATGTGCGAAGAGAGCCAGGAAGAATCTGCAACTCATCGTTATTTACATCAAAATTATGCCAATATAAATGAATGGGCTTTGAATGAATGATGGTGCCATCATAACCGGAAAAAGCATAAACCTTACAGTGCTCATCATTGCGCAATGACTTCAAATTGTTGTCATCAATTTCAAATAGGTGATAAAGATTTTTGTCGACAAAAATCAGATTACATTTTGTAGTCGCAATAAGTTCATACGATTTTTTATTTGCCAGCTGGCAGATTGAAAGGGCGCTTGCGCCCTTTTT
>CAISKC010000184.1 GCA_903885895.1 uncultured Legionella sp. | reverse complement strand
TACTTCGATATGACTGAATATTGGGAATGGAAAAACGAACGAGTTACTGAGTATATTCAAAACAATGTGATTGCAATTAATCAGTGAAAATTAGGTGGTAAGGAGAAAAATGGATCTTTACAGCAACTTTAGGACTTGATCATACTCTCCACATTCATGAGGGCTTATCTATTCCTGTAGGCGTTCCACACCAAGTCAAAAACAACTCATCAAATGATGTGCAATTTCTAGTGTTTTCATCTCCGAATTCACACAATGATCGAGTTGATTTAGAGACATAAGTATTGATTATGATAAGGTTTGGCAATTACGAAAACCATGACTCTCCTCATGACCCTCAACAGTGCTATCAGTTGAAGCGAATGCATCAGGGAAAAAACTCAAATTGTGCCCCATTACCGAAAGACTACTGTCTCTTACTTTCAACCGCTTGGCCTTATGATCGGAACTTGACAATAAATCCAGGTCTAACTCACGTAATTCGTTAAGAAATTTATCAAAATTAAAATGGATAAAAGTAGGTATATCTATATCCACTCTATCATCTAGTTTGCGCCTCTCTGTATAGTCTGCTAGTGACAACGTCAACTCTGCGCAGTCTATGTGGGATTGTGTAAAAAGTTTTAAAATATCGTGATAATACTCTTCAAATAAATCAGAATCGTCCTCTAATAGTTGTTCAAAAGTCTCATTGACAAGAGGCATAGCAAACAAATCTTCATGTTTCTTTCTACTAACACTTGGATCCTCTGCTGTAAATGACGCAATAAAACTTATTTTACCGTTATCTTGATCATGATCACCAAAGAGCTCCACCATTTTTTGTCGGCATTCAGGGATAGCATCCAATTGATCAGCATACTCTTCCAAAACAAGTCTATTATTTTGTAATAGCTTAAACCAAACTACCGCAGAAAATCCAAGTTCATATATTGAACCAAAACGGTCCTCAAAAAAATCGCTGTAGTCATAATAAAGCTTAATAACTTCTGCATCATTAAAATCAGGAGGTGCATTGAAAGAATCCAACAACTTTTGGACAACTTCTGAACGAGTCAAACCATTGCTAGGGTTCAAAGGTGTAAAAATATGATATTGACTATCCAGGATTAAACAATTTTCTCCACTACTCGTACCACCAGGATGTTTTAACAGATCAGCTATATCATTATACACATACTCAATGCTGACCGAATCCGGAGTAGCATTGGTAAAAAAAGAAAACAAAGGATGCCATGAGCCTTCTAATCCTTCGTGTGGTGCTGCAAAATTGCGAGGCGTTATCCAAAAGGGTTTACGGCCAAATATCGCATTGAAACGGTCATCTCCTAATATATTGAGAACACCAAACCATATACCTAACTGACAAAACATACCGCAATCAATAACAGTGGGGCCTCTTAACAATTCATTTAAGGCAGTTGCCGGCGTAGCGCCAGTATATTTGAGAGCATAAGTTGCGTTATCACCAATGATTTCCCAGTTTCTGGGAGCGTAGTCATCCAAATCATGAGGAGAAAAAATATCTTTTGGCTGACAAGTCGCATTCCACAGCTCAGCAAAGTGATTACTGTTATAGGCCCCCGCATAACGATTTCCATAAAATACAACGCGTTCTTCGGGCGACATATTGGCAAGCCAAATAAAACGCTGTACGCCTGCTTTGAAATTTTCCACTGTCAATTCTTTTGGAGCAGAAAATTCAGCTAAAGCTTGATTTAATAGTTTCGCATCACCACAAGATTGATTGAGGAGCTCTATAAATTTATGCTGCATAAAACCATTCTCAATTAACGCGGAGTGATTTCTTTATTGTCACATAAATTCATTTTAATCTCTATATCCACATGTATTTCACCCAAGCTTGCTTCGTATGCTTATTGCTGACTTCCGCACAATACCTAAACGTTGCAGGATTATACACAGATGACATTTTCATTACTTGGAATACGTCATCCCGAAAAACATCCCCGATAGATTCAAGTCGTACTAAAAACTATTATCAATGACGCTAAGAAATATGAATCACTAATAATGCGTACATATTGTTTTCTAAAAGACAAATTAAAAAAATTATCAACTTATCGTCATCTTGGAGACAGCCTTTCAAAATCCCAAGCGAATCGTCAATGGATAACACAGATAGTCTTTTCAAGTAAAAACAACCATAGACTCAAGCTAAATCTGAGTTTCACCCACTTTAACCACATAGTTTTCCACCGCTTTTGTGGATAACTTGTCGGTGTCGCGAAATTGCGTGTATTTTTGGGGATAAAAATTTTCTCAATATTCAATTCTTCTGACTGTCTCAAAGCAAAAAGCTGGTCGATCATCTGTGGATATTATGTCTGCTTAACAGGCATCGCATCTCCGTTTAAATATCGCACCATCTGCCTAAGATTG
>CAISKC010000183.1 GCA_903885895.1 uncultured Legionella sp. | reverse complement strand
CACCCTACCTTTACATCGATTTTCTATCAAAAAATTATGAGGGGATCCCTCAGCTCTGAATGACGTATTTGGGAAGTTCCCCAAAATAATGTATTGCGCAGCTAGAGTATGTTATAACTATTTTAAATTCATCCTATAGTGGACATTATGAATTCAAAAGTAGTAGGCGGAATATTACTGATCTGTGGTACCTCAGTCGGAACTGGCATCTTAGGGATCCCAAGTGACACAGGCGAAGCCGGGTTCGGTTGGAGTATTTTATTGTTTTTACTCTGCTGGGGATTCTCAACCATTGCCGCACTATATTATTTAGAAATTCATTTATGGCAAAAATCTCCTTCTGCTAATCTCTTAAGTATCACCCAGTTTTTTTTCGGTCCTAAAGTTAAAAATTTGGTTTGGGTAGTCTATCTTGCACTCTTATATTCCTTAATGTGTACCTATTTGTTGGCCGGTTCGAGTTGGATCATCCAATCTGTAGATTATTTTTGGCATATTTCCATCCATCAGGTTTTGGGTATGCTCGCGTTTATTGGTTTAATAGGACTCTTCATTTTTTTTGGTATTCGGGTGGTTGATCATGTCAATCGAGCGATGTCAATTGGGCTTGCGCTCAGCTATATTCTTATATTATGCATCACACTCCCCACCGTAGATAGCCATTTACTGGCACAACCGGCACAAAGTATATGGCAACTTCCGAAAGCCATTCCTTTGCTGATCACGGCATTTGGCTATAGCATCATCGTCCCTTCTTTAAGTACGTACTTTGAACGAAAATCTGACCTCTTGCAGAAAACCATTATCATCGGCAGTATCGTTACATTGTTCATCTATATTTTGTGGGAAATTGCTACTTTGGGAAATATCCCACTCTTCGGCGCGTCTGGCTTGCGCGCCATTGCCCATAGTTTGGATAATGGTACGGGTGTTGCGAATGCTTTGATTCATATGGCGCACAATTCTTACCTCACTTATATCATCACAGCCTTTGCCTTGTTTGCGGTCATCACCTCTTTTTTAGGCGTATCTATGGCGTTATACCATACTCTGGCCGATGGTCTGGAGATGGGGGCTAGAGGATTACCCGGTGCATTACTATTATGCTTAACATATATCCCCCCTATCCTCTTTCTCAAACTGATTCCAACCGGATTCAATCAAATTTTAAGCTGGGCAGGGATGTTGTTAGCACTCTTAATGGGTGTGCTCCCTATGTTGATGATTTTCAAAGGACGACATACCTTAAAGCTCAAAGGTTATCGCGTACCTGGTGGTAAAATATTAGCAGGTTTGGTCCTCCTGTTTTTCGTTGGGGTCGTGCTGGCTGAATTATTCAAATGATCATACCAGCTTTCCTCTAGGAAACCCCGTAACAATGATGCGCTAAAATGTAATGGTGCGCTTCGAGGCTAATCCCAGCTGGTGGTTCAGATGATTGAAGATCTGTTTTTTGGTAATACTTTCGAATATCCGTTGCTGACGTGGCACGTATTATGGCGTTCGGATCGTAAATCAATTCAAGAGACATCGACTTCTCCGGCATACGTACACGATATAAAGCCTCAAATGCCTGTTTTTGCCTTAACTCTGCGAACACGAGCGTGACGCAAATCCCTGCCTGGCAAAGCGTTAGGCAAGCCTCCAATGCCGTATCATTCACAATATCTATCCCCAGCCTGGGATAAAACCACAGTTCACATAAACCAGCCAAATCTTGCCAGTGATACCATTGTTGCATGAGCAGCAAATGATCATAACCACAAGCTAACACATAAGATTCTTGTACATGATGCATCAGTATCAAAGCACTCAAAGTCATCACCATCCATGATGGCGACGGACGTACCACTTCCAGCGTATCCACTCTGACTCGTGCGCACTCTTGCGGCTCAAGTTGTGACGTCAAGACCAAGTCTAATATCTGCAAACGCTGTGTCACAGAGGCGTATTCTAACGCGGATTTTAAGGGTGACTGACCAGACGGTATCACGCAAACGCTAGCAAACTTATTGGGACCTTGCTGTAACAACAAACGAATAAAATCGATATGCCCTAACGTAGTGGGATTAAAACCAGATCCAAAGACCGCAACGCGCAGCAAATGTGGAGCCCGCTGTGCAGCTCTTAATTGGCTAGCACGTTGTACCAAAGCATTTGCGAAGCGCCAATCATCATATAAGGCGCCTATTTGCGCACTCAGCTCTACCCAAGCGACGCACAGTGGCACAATTTGTTGATCGATAGTAAGTACCGCATCATAGCGCAACCCTAAATCGATAAAAAACGCAAGATCGCTATCCGATAAGCCTTCAGATGATGCAAGATCAACAGCAGCTTGAATACTTAAAAGACGCAAATAATCAGATTCCAAAAATGCGTGACTGACTTCACTGGTCCGCATTGCAGCCATGTATTGAATAAGCTCATGCAAAATTTTCAGAAAATACGGCATGCATTGACAACTTAGCTAGAATAAAACGAACACTATAACCCACCCTAAATACCAGGGCAACCTCATGCTTGCGCAAATCGTCTCTTGACTAACAATCTCTATTTGTGTATAATTATCCAACAATTTTATATTGTTAGAAATAAATCATGTCAAGCGCTAACCAAGAAAGAAACACGGATAGTTTTCAACAACCGCTGCACAATTTGAACCAGCAGATAGCCGCCCTTTATGAATTAGGTGTTCTGGATCATCAATATATAGCACCGCGTGTTCCCAAGTTTTTTTCTAGAACCGGCCCATTTTATAAAATTTACCAAGATTTAGACCAGAGTTTGCCTTATGGTCATTTATTTGCACGTGACAGAAATCAAAAAAAACAATTCCTATTTTTGCAAGCAATCCAATATTCATTAGCAAAAAATCTTTCTCGGATCAGAGCTGAAATAAATAGAACAGCTTCTTTTAACGAACAAGGCCAAATATTGCGTCTGCGAATGAGACTTCCATATATGAATCAGCTAGAACTTGAAACAACCATCAGTGCCGCTCAAACCCAATATGATGTGGTACCAACTTATGAGCATACCACCCAATCTCAAGAAGAGCTTGAAGCTTTGACCCTCGCTTTATCTCAAACTGTAGACGTATTATCTGTTCTAAAAAAACATATTAATGGTGAGCAACTATCCGATACAGATAAAAGCAGATGCAATGATCAACTCCATGCGCTAGCCACCACAACATCGGCTGCACTGCCTGGTGTTGGTAATCGAGATAAGCATCGTATCGCATGGCTTCTTTTGAGTATATCGATTGGTTTGATAGTCAGTGCCGTTTTTCTTTTATTGGCTTTTATTATCAGTGTGAAACTCAATTTTG
>CAISKC010000182.1 GCA_903885895.1 uncultured Legionella sp. | reverse complement strand
TTCATAGATACCGCGATACAAAAAACTCTCATCCATATCGAGTAATTCGCAACGTGCACGAATAAAACTTAGAAATTCTATCGCATCTAGTAGTGGTTTGCCCTGACCTTGGCGAACAGCATTCACCGCAGATTTCAAAAAGTTAATATTGGTCACACCCGGTACTTCAACTGGGTATTGAAATGACATGAAAATCCCAGCGCGCGCGCGTTGCTCCGGGTTCAAATCCAATAAATCTTGCCCCAAATACTCAACCGTCCCACGCGTAACATCATACATAGGATGACCAGCTAAAATCTTAGACAACGTACTTTTACCTGAACCATTCGGCCCCATAATAGCATGGACCTCACCAGCTCGAACCTGTAAATTGATGCCTTTTAAGACGCTTTGTTCCTGCACGGATGCATGTAAATCATTAATTTTTAACATCATTACCCGACTGCCCCTTCTAAACTGATACCCAACAATTTGGTTGCCTCAACAGCAAATTCCATGGGTAATTCTTTGATAACCTGTTTACAAAACCCATTCACAATCATCGACACGGCATTTTCCAAATCAATACCACGTTGTTGACAATAAAATAACTGGTCTTCGCTTATTTTCGAGGTACTTGCCTCATGTTCAATCTGAGCACTAGGCTCTTTCACTTCAATATAGGGCATGGTTTGAGCTGTGCAATTTTCACCCATCAATAAGGAGTCGCATTGCGTATAATTCCGCGCATTCACGGCTGTCGGCGCAATACGCACCAAGCCACGATAAGTATTATGCGAATGTCCAGCACCAATCCCCTTTGCGATAATCGTTGATCGCGTATTTTTTCCCAAATGAATCATTTTGGTGCCCGTATCAGCTTGCTGATGATGATTGGTAACAGCAACCGAATAAAATTCACCGACCGAATCATCGCCTTGTAATATCACGCTTGGGTATTTCCAAGTAATCGCAGAGCCCGTTTCAATTTGCGTCCAAGAAATTTTTGACTGCTTACCGCGGCAAGCACCACGCTTGGTCACAAAATTATAAATGCCCCCTTTCCCATCTTTATCACCAGGGTACCAATTTTGTACTGTAGAGTATTTAATCTGCGCACGGTCTAGCGCTACCAATTCAACGACAGCGGCATGCAATTGATTTTCATCTCGCATCGGCGCCGTACATCCCTCCAAATAAGACACAGAGCTCCCTTCATCAGCAATAATCAAGGTTCGCTCAAATTGGCCCGTATTAGCAGTGTTAATACGAAAATAAGTCGATAATTCCATTGGGCAACGAACCCCTTTGGGGATATACACAAACGAACCATCGCTAAAGACAGCGGAATTCAGCGTCGCAAAAAAATTATCGCGATAAGGGACGACAGAACCCAAATATTTTTTGACCAATTCGGGGCAAATGTGGACGGCTTCTGACAGCGGACAAAAAATAATCCCTTGTTCAGCCAATTTAGCTTTAAAGGTTGTCGCAACCGATACGCTATCAAATACAGCATCCACCGCAACACCTGCCAGTAATTTCTGTTCATGTAAGGGAATGCCGAGCTTTTCGTAAGTGCGTAATAATTCAGGATCGACATCTTCCAAACTTTGAGGCCCATCTTGCATAGTCTTAGGCGCAGAATAATAAGAAATAGACTGATAATCGATCACTGGAAACTGCGCTGTAGACCAAGAAGGAGATACCATCGTTTGCCAATGCCGAAAAGCCTGTAACCGCCATTCCAGCAAAAATGCAGGTTCTTTCTTGATTGCCGACAAACGCCGAATCACCGCTTCATCCAAACCTGGAGGAAAGGTTTCTGTTTCGATATCTGTCACAAACCCGTGCTGATAATCTCGATCTAGCACAGATTGAATCTGTTCATTTTTTTGCGCCACACATCACTCCACTTTCACTAAACGCCCATGCAAATAACGGTATTTACCAGAAAGATGAAAAAAATATTCAATGTTTTCTAGGTTAATAGCGTTATCTTTTAGGACCATCATAGGCTTGCCTAATTTATCCATAGGAACTTTATCTGGGCTCAGTTGTAAAATATCTGCGTCACTCACATAAAATGCGACATAAGCCTCATTGATTTTTTTCTCTTTCGATTTGATGATGTTCTGAGCATCTTCTTCATTGGCATAAACTGGGCGAGAAACAATTTGTCGACGTAAATTCGCAAGAATTCTTTCCCAAGCAGTAATATTAATCCCTTCCAAAGAATATAAGCTAATATACACCAATTTATGAGTTGCACTGAGCTGAGCACGATGCGCTATATACTCTGGTGCATCCGTTTCGCCTTCTTCATATTTGGCAATTTTCGCCGCCAAATCATCTCGGATAGTATGCAGATTTTTACCAATCATCATAATAAAACTACTTTCATTCCAAGAACCAGCTGCCAATGCTTCGTCTAAGGCCTGCAGTGTATTTTTCGCTTTAGTAAGGTTATCATCATCCATATCAGTCAAATCGAACAGTCAATCTTTCTATTCTACCATTAAATAACACAGAATTGACAGTTTTCTAACAAAGAAGGGTATGATAAAAGACGTAATCGGCCATGACATGGCATTACCTGCACTTGCACGGTATAGAATGATATCGAATTGATAGGATAGGCAAGGCTCAGCTTGCCTATCAGAAAACTTTATTCGCTCGATCCGGAACCGCCAAGTCCTGGGGTTCGGTGCGTTGTTTCATCTGGAGTACTTGTTGATGGCTTAGCAGCCTCTTCAGTGCGACTCTTGAACATCGCTCCTTTGAAGTCACTAGGAGAGACAGGACGTACCGACACAGACTGAGATTCCTGAGCAGGTGTAGAAAGCTGAGGATTAACAGCATTCGCAACGGCACTTTGACCCGTTGTCACAACGCGCTCCATCGGCCCTCGATAAATCGTTGCAAATACGCTTGGTTTGCCTCCACGGCGCGCCTGGAGTTGACTATCCACATTATCTGCTTTCGCGATCAAATTTTTTGTGTTTACTGTCGCCGCTACAGTCGCATCTATTAACCCTCTCGGACTTCTATCATTATCTCTCGGACTATTATCAGCACCCATAGTAACAAACACTCCATTAAATAATCACACGCTATGTCTATAATAATAGCAGATACTAACTTAACACAACGTTAAGCATTCAAAATATTTTTTACCGGGGTTACCTACAGACTATAACGATATGCTCAGTCCACCTGAGCGTAGTGAGATACGCTAATCATACATGAGCTCATCTAACGGCGTATAATCTTTACTTGGCCCACCCACAATCAACTCATTCAACACATCAGTCATACACAGCAAACGCAAAGCATTAGGCGTCACGTCATCAAAGATGACTTCGATCCCCAACAACGCTCCTTCTGCATCATTAAAATTCACTCCAAGCCCGTAACCCAGACATAAAGAGCATAATTGATCTGCGCGCCGTGCAAACGCAGGTAACAATCCTTGCGCTGAAAACACCTCATCATAACTCACAAATCGGTCATTCAAATAAAACTTAGCATTCATAGCAGTAGCGATCTTAATCATGCATTTGGAGAGATTTTTTTCCATTTAACGCCACCATGGCGAAGAAAACTTCACGGGCCCTGCAAAAAACAGCCGTAGCCAACGCAAGAAAACAGGTACTGTAAAGCCATAATGCTCCAAAATACCAAAAAAAACCTCAGATACGACAACCAAAATACCTGTCCACACTTTAATGTGCATCAAAAACAAAAAAATTGGAAAAGCAGCTCTTGCATCCACCAAAAAAAACCTAGCGCTACGCGCCGAATCTCGCCAGTGTGCCGATGGAGAAAAGTTTTCAGCCATACTTAATCCCACTCATCTTCAAGTTCACTTTGTAAGCGTCTCTCTTCCATCAATGCTTCTAGTCGCCTTCTAGCATCTGACGCCAACGGCTTCACACGGTGCGTGTCAATGATCTCCTCAGCTTCTACCAAATCATCATCTGCAATGACTATTTTATCATCATCATCAAATAATTCACTCATTCTAACCTCTTTTAGACTATGTACAACAACACGTATATACTCTTCGCTTATTACAACTATATACCGCATTTTTAAAATTTTGCATAGTACTTCGAGGTACCTATATGACTATTCATCATACTAAAACTCAAATTAGATCGATCTACTTAGCGCAACGTAGAAATTTAACACAACAAATTATCACGCAAGCTTCACAAAAAATTACGGATATAATGCGGTCTACGCAAGCCTACCAAGCAGCACAACATATTGCATGGTATCTACCTGTACAAGGCGAAATAGATTTATCAGCGTTATGGCAAGCAGCTTTAGAAGAAAATAAACATTGTTATTTCCCTGTCGTGCAACCTGATCATACTCTCATTTTTTTACCCTATACTCGCGACACGGCTCTCTTACCTAATCGTTATCAAATATTAGAACCTGACATTGCCCCACAATATGCGCGAGCGCCACAAGATTTGGATATGATCGTCATACCCATTGTCGCATTTGATGCGCAATGTAGGCGTTTAGGTATGGGGAAAGGATATTATGATAAAACTTTGATGCACCACACAGACGCCTTATTAATGGGTGTTGCCTATGACTGGCAAAAACAACTCGAACTTCCTAATGAGCCATGGGACATCCAACTAGATATGATCATCACAGAAACGCAGATCTATACTTCTACTTGAAGATACTGAACGTTTTGCTATACTTGCCAAATCTTGTTGTATCTGCTTACTAGGACACTATCATGCTGCTGCCTAAACATATCGACGATCTTGCCAAAAAACTTTATTCTAGCTTACCTAAAAATGTGCAAATCCTTGAAGAAGATATCAAACAACAATTCAACGACATTTTACAATCTGCTTTCGCCCACTTAGATTTGGTCACTCGCGAAGAATTTGATGTGCAAGTCAAGGTTTTGGCTAGATCCAGAGAGAAAATTGACGAACTAGAAAAAACAGTCCATCAATTACTGCAAGAAAAGAATAAAACGAAAAAGAAATAAGGTTTGTTAACAAGGCGCTAGCTTGAGCTAAAATGGCTCTCACGTCGTCGTCAACAGATCCAGACTGCCCAAAAAGGAATAAGGCATGAATCTCGCTATCAGCAAAACTCGTTCTGCCGTTGGAATGGTAGCACGACTGGTTACTGTAGAAGTCCATTTATCAAATGGCTTACCCAGTTTTACAATTGTTGGCTTACCTCAAACCGCGGTCAAAGAAAGCAAAGATCGCGTCCGTTCGGCCATTTTAAACAGTAATTTTGAATTTCCATGTCGCCGTATTACCGTTAATCTTGCACCCGCTGATTTACCAAAAATTGGAAGCGGATTTGATTTGCCTATCGCAATAGGTATTTTAGCTGCATCCGGACAATTACCACCCACCAAATTACAAGATCATGAATTCATAGGAGAATTAGCGTTAGATGGTCGTTTGCGCGGCGTACCTGCTATCATTCCTATGCTCACGGCCGCTCAATGTGCTGGCAGCACTATCATTATCTCGGCAGATAATGCACCAGAAGGCGCATTGATAGCTTATCCAAAATTATTCTTAGCGGAGAACTTACGTGCCGTTTATCAATATTTATGTTATGAGCATGCACTGTGCACCCCGCCAGAGCTCATCCCAGTTCAACATGACAGTCATTATGCAGAAGACTGGTCAGACATCAAAGGACAGACACATGCTAAAAACGCATTAAAAATAGCTGCTTGCGGTGGTCACAATATCCTTCTCTATGGTCCGCCTGGCAGTGGCAAAACCATGTTAGCCAAACGCTTAATCACGATTTTACCGGCTTTAACGGAAACACAAGCTTTAGAATGCGCAACCATTCAATCGGTTTATGGCCGCATCCCTCAACAAGAACATTGGTATCGACCCGCATTCCGCGCCCCGCATCACACAGCTTCTCCTATCGCATTAGTGGGCGGCGGCAATCCCCCTAAACCTGGAGAAATATCTTTAGCACATCATGGAGTTTTATTTTTAGATGAATTACCTGAATTTCACCGCAGCGTTCTAGAAACTTTACGTGAACCATTGGAATCAGGCCACATTTGTATTTCACGTGCCGCTATTCAGGTTGAGTTTCCGGCTCAATTTCAGCTGATTGCCGCAATGAATCCTTGCCCCTGTGGCCAATTAGGCAATCCTCATTCCGAATGCGTATGTAGTCAAGACGCAATCCGACGTTATCATCACAAGCTATCTGGCCCGTTTTTAGACCGGATTGACTTGCACATCAATGTACCGACATTACCATTAGAAACGCTCATCACCGCACCACAAATACCCCCAAAAGAAAGTCCTGCATTGCGAGTAGACGTGGCAAACGTGCGCGCTATTCAGTTTCAGCGGCAAGGCTGTATTAATGCAGCACTCAGTACAGCAGATTGTAATCAATTTTGTGCGCTAGCCGAAGCGGAGCAGCAATTTCTCAGTACCGCTTTAACCCAACTAAAATTATCCGCACGCGCTTTCTATCGTTTACTCAAAGTCGCCAGAACTATCGCCGATATTCGCCAAGCCCCTCATATCGAACGCACCGATCTACAACAAGCATTGGCATTTAAGAATTGTTTTCCTACACAACATTAGACCCTTCTCAGAATGCCATAAACACTGATCTCTTCGGTCTGAGAACTGAGGGATCCCCTCATAATTTTTTGATAGAAAATCGATGTAAAGGTAGGGTG
>CAISKC010000181.1 GCA_903885895.1 uncultured Legionella sp. | reverse complement strand
CCTAAAAAATGCATGGGGAAAAACGTGATATTGACAGAAATCACAGATAACCAAAAATGCCATTTACCCATGGTTTCGTTATACATATGACCGGTCCATTTCGGTAGCCAGTAATACGTTGCTGCAAACAAAGCAAAAATCACACCAGGCACCAACACATAGTGAAAATGACCTACGACAAAATACGTATCTTGATATTGAAAATCGGCCGGGACTAAAGACAACATAATGCCGGTAAATCCCCCGATGGTAAATAGAAACAAAAAGCCTATCGCAAACAACATCGGTGTTTCAAAACTCAACGATCCTTTGTACATTGTTGCAGTCCAATTAAAGACCTTGATACCAGTGGGGACCGCTACCAACATCGTGGTATACATGAAAAACAATTCTGCCGCCAATGGAATACCCGAGGTAAACATATGGTGCGCCCACACAACAAAAGACACCAGCGCAATACCAGCCAAGGCGTAGACCATCGACTCATAACCAAATAAGCGTTTGCGACTAAACGTCGGGATCACTTCGGAAATCACACCAAAAGCAGGTAGGACTAACACATACACTTCAGGATGACCAAAAAACCAAAAAATATGCTGAAATAAGACCGGATCTCCGCCCCCAGCAGCTTCAAAAAAACTGGTACCGAAATGCCGATCCGCCAGCATCATTGTCACCGCACCCGCCAAGACTGGCATGATAGCAATCAACAAAAACGCCGTGATCAACCAAGACCATACAAACAATGGCATTTTTAACATGGTCATACCAGGCGCACGCATATTTAAAATAGTCGAAATAATATTGATAGATCCCATAATGGAGGACAATCCCATCATATGCACAGAAAAAATCATAAAATCCGTGCTAGGAGGCGCAAATTTAGTGGACAACGGCGCATAGAATGTCCAACCAAAATTTGGGCCCCCTCCTTGTTGAAACAAGGTAGATCCTAATAAAGCGAACGCAAAAGGGAGTAACCAAAAGCTCCAGTTATTTAGACGCGGCAACGCCATATCAGGCGCACCAATCATCATCGGAATTTGCCAATTGGCGAAGCCCGTAAAAGCAGGCATCACAACACCGAAAAGCATGATCAAACCATGCATAGTGGTCATTTGATTAAAAAAATTAGGATCAATAAACCGATGCCCTGGTTGAAATAATTCCACACGAATCAACAACGCCATGGAACCCGCCACAAAGAAACTTAGCATGGCTAACCACAAATAGAGGGTGCCAATATCTTTATGATTAGTCGTAAACAACCACCGCTTGATAAAACCGAAAACACCTTTGCCCTGGTAAGGACCGTGGTCGTGATCATGATCATGGCTGTGCGCCGTTATCGCTGCATCATTCATTGTAAACCTCCAGCTCGCGCTTTTTTAACCATTGTGGGTTGAACCTTCATATCATTGCGAACCTTACGTACATCATTGGGCTGCACCAAATCATTGGTATTATTTTTCCAAGAATTGCGTGTATACGTTGTCACCGCTGCAATCTCTTCGTTACTTAGCTGTTCGCCATACGCTTGCATCGCCGACCCAGGCACACCATTTAAGATGATTTCGATTTGACGTGAAATAGGATGCCCAACTACGACAGAGCTGCCTTTCAAGGCCGGATAAACCGGTGGCATACCCAAACCAGTCGCCAAATGGCAGGCCGTACAAACTTGCTGATATTTGTGCTTACCTACAGCCATCAACTCAGCACGCGTCATATCCTGATGTTCCGCCGTTTGCTGTTGTGCAAACTGCGCTTGCGCTTCCTGTTGTTCTTTGACCCATGCGTCAAACTCTTCTTGCGTGACAGCTTTCACCACAATTGGCATAAAGCCATGGTAAATACCACATAGTTCCGCGCATTGCCCACGATAAGTGCCTGGCTTCTCAATTTTAGCCCATGCTTCATGCATAAAACCTGGGATCGCATCGCGTTTCACGCCCAACTCTGGCACCCACCAGGAGTGAATCACATCATTGGAAGTAACCAGAAAACGAATTTTTTTATGAATTGGAACGACCAAAGGATGGTCTACTTCGAGCAAATACCATTCCGACTTAGGTTCACGATTATGAATGGCAGCATAAGGTGTGGACAAACTACTGTAAAAATGAATATCTTCGTGTAAATACTGATATTGCCATTTCCACTGATAACCAACCACTTTGATGGTCAAATCGGCATTATTGACATCATCCATGCGAATCAAGACTTTGGTAGCAGGGATGGCCAAACCAACCAAAATAAGAAAAGGAATCACCGTCCAAAAAATTTCTAATTTCAAATTTTCATGAAATTGTGCAGCCTGATGCCCCCGTGATTTTCTATGATAAATCAGTGCATAGATCATCACCCCAAACACCACAACCCCTATTCCTGCACAAACGTATATGGCAATCATATGTAAATAATAGATGTCATGCGAAATAGGCGTAACCCCATGATACATATTCATTTGCCAAGTATCCGTAGCGATAGCCAAGGGCGCCCCGCACAGCATCGCAACAAACCCCAACCACTGCAGTATTATCAGTCGATTGCGCATCATTTTTGTCCTCGCCCTAAGTTTATACGTTGTGCATGTGTTAAAGAGCTATCGAGAATATATTCGACCGCGGCTATGACATCATTATCGGAACAGGTGACGCATGCGCCTCTAATAGGCATGCTGTTATACCCTTTGATAGCGTGCTGATAGAGCCCATCTATGCCAGATTGCTGAGCGCGTTGATACCAGTTTGCCGCAACACCGATGATGGGCGCACTCATTTCACCACGTTGATGGCAAATACTGCACACTTGGGTGTACACTTGTTTGCCTCGGCGTAAACTCGGAGCTTCCGAAGAGGGGGCCAGTGCATATTTATCTTCACTCACCACCGTTTTCAAATAGGTCGCAATCGCCAATTGATCTTCACGAGTCAAATAACGCAGGCTATCATGATTTACCTCTGACATCGGTCCAGCAGCTGGCCCAGCTTGATTCAATAGCTGATTTTTAGCAAAAACATCCGCAATTTCCTCTTTACTGATCCCTTCTAAGCCCGCTTTATTAATACTCGGAGCCCAATATCCATCAATAAATCCGCCACTTAAATAATAGCGAGCAACCGGCGAACCCAAAGGATTCAAAGGGGTATGGCACATACTACAATGCCCCAAACCATCGACCAAATATTTACCACGATTCCATTCAGAGCTTTGCTCAGGATCAGGTGAATAAGGTGTATTAGGATAGAAAAACAACAAATCCCAACCCCATAAGGTAAAGCGGGCCCCCGGGAGGCTAAAAGGGAATGGCAAAGAACGATTTTCCATATGAACAGCTGGAATATGTTTAAAATAAGCATATAAAGCACGTGCATCTTCATCGCTAATATTAGCAAAATAGACAAATGGGAACACAGGAAAATAATTACCTGCATGCGGACCACGACCTTCTTTTAAGGCCCGTACAAAATCCATCTCAGACCATAAACCAATCCCTGTTTCATTATCCGGTGTAATATTGGGGCTATAAAATGTGCCAAATGGGGTTTTAATCGGTAATCTACCCGAGTAAGCAGGTACCTTACCATTGACATACGTATGACAAGCGATGCAATCACCTGCTTTCGACAAATACTCGCCACGCTGAATCAACGCCGTTTCCGCTGCGTCTTTGCCAGGACTGGTTTGCGGATATGCGGCATAGAAACCATCCACAACTACCAAGCTTGGCTCGCCTTCAGCAAATCCAGAAATAGGCAATAATAAGGCAGATGCCATCAGACTCATTGTGTATATTTTTATTGTTGACAAAAAATCCAAAACATCTCCTTAAAGAAAGGATACAAAACCGCCATTTTATACTGGTAAATGGCCATCTGGCAAGGCCAAGATGGGATATAACCCTGCTAACAAATCAGGTTCCTATGTCTCAAGGCTTGTCCACCGGATCCAGGCAGGGTAATATATACCCAGCAAGAAATTTTATTAATCAACTCTCTGAATCACATAATCAAGCCACAGGACATATGCCTTATGGATATGAGTAGTCAATAACCCTACTTAGGTCCTATTTGAATCGCTTCGACCACCAGCATTTCAAAATAATCATAGGACATATAAAAGTTCCCCGCATCACCCACTGTCGGCCCCCAAGAACTGCGCAGAGTAAACAAACCGCGATGCAGATTACCAGATCGATCAACCGCAGACGCTTTATCATCATAGCCAGTCACAATCATCTCATGTCCTGGTATTTTCTTAAACCAATTAGTGCCTTGCTCTATTTCAGGCGTCAACACCCAAGTATCATCCAAAATATGATGTTTTCCTATGGCGCCTGCTGCGCCCAAATAAACACGCGGTAACAACGAAGCCACCACGACACGTCGTCCAACACTCAAAGCTGTTTTGGTTTTCATAACCGTATCACTGGTAAAGTCGAACCAAAAACTCGACCACACGGCCGACCACGCAATGTCATTTTTAGGTAACATTTCACGGTATTGCAGATACGTTGCTAATGGCATGTCTGATTGAGGCGTCTCTTCTTCATAGGGATAAGTATAGACCCCACCACAACCATAGCGTTGCTGACTCTCCATAGACATAACGCCGTATTTGTTAATACGATCAAACGCCTCTTTACTAGAATGCAACCCATCCCAACCACTAGCCTGCCTGTTGGTTTTTTCGAAATAACGACCCAATTGTAATAAACATAATTGACTGGTGTACGAACCACGATTCAACGTAGCGTCCACTGCCGCCGTCGCAGCAAATATGACACAGGCCCCATGTCGACCTTGATCCAAAACGGGAACGTTGCTCATGCCCAATTGGACAGATCTAGGTAATAAACGTGACGGAGCGGAGGCTAATTGACGAGGCATCTGTTCCGCGCTCAAACGCCGGCGCATATGTTGCGCTAGCGCACGCTGCGCCTTATCTGAAAGTTCGTAAGTATCTAAGGTAATGGTTTTCGTACCCGTTGTTGAAGCATCCGTCTGCATAGCAGGAATCTCCTGCTCACTTTGACCAACGATCTGAACATCCGCAGCAAAAACTTGGCTATTCACAACAATCAAGCATCCCATGCTTATCATCACCAATAGATTTTTTAGCGTTGCTTTCATTGATAGGGTAGATAAAATGTTTTTCATAGATTGGTACACCATGTGAACGGCTCATAAAGGTGCATCAATATACACTTAACGTATAATTTAATCAAGAAATAGCGGCAGATCGCAGAACCCCAATCACACGGTTCTGGACGCATTTTTTGCGAGGATCTATCTTTTTTGAAGCATCTTTACTCACCCCTCATCCCTGAGGTATCCCCGCATAATTTTTTGATAGAAAATCGATGTAAAGGTAGGGTG
>CAISKC010000180.1 GCA_903885895.1 uncultured Legionella sp. | reverse complement strand
TGTTGCAAATCTGTAACGGATCTTGATAATTTACGAATAAATGCTTCGCCTTGCAATGGCTCCAAATCTTGTCGGAGCTTTATAAATAATTGTTTTTTGACCTCGGCGCCCCACAATGGCGTCCGTCCATACGGATCTTTTGCTTCGAGATAGTCAATATGTGACTGAATCATCTCTCTGAATTGTTTTTCATATTTTTGGTCGAATACTTCAATTTGATTACGATAATATTTTTCTAAATTGGGGTTTTTACAGTATTTTGTTATCAGCTCACGTTTTATCTGACGATGTTGCGTCATGATACCCTGTAAGTCGCCTAAAAAATTCCGAGTTTGGCCCATAATGTCTATGAAGGTTAGTGGTTTGTACTTACAGTATAGGCTATTAAAAAAAATGTGTGAGAGTCTTGGATCTTGCGCTGAAAATCAAACCATTTTAACGCCCTTATTGTCCTCTTAATGCTCTCTTAATGTTCTCTTAATGATATTATTGTGTAATATTTATACATACATTTGGGGGTGACATTCGATGAGTATGAATAAATTTTTAAGACCGGGTTCTATGCACGCTAACAAATTATTTAGTGGCAGAGTGCCGAATACGAGCATGATAGGTGCGAAACGTTATCCTTATAGTGGCTTATCGTATGACAAAGCAGAGGCTGTTTCTCGGGTTTTTGTACGAGCTGTTGTTGGATTAAGTATATTGGGAATAATGGGGTATGGATTCTATATGGGTAGCTCGATTAAGGGCCTACAGTTGGTTATTGGTAAACCTGCTCCTGAGGCATTAAGAGATTTGAGTGATCCAGATTGTTTAGTTTGGCGCAATGATCAGGTACCACGAGGTGGGCCAGGCGATGGCGCTGAGGGTCGTTCGGCGCCCAATGAAGGCAGTATTGAAAGGCATGATAAAACAACCATGCGTGGCTATTGCAAAATGCCAGGCAACGGTCGTACAGGATTTTTAAACGAATTAGTTTATCACGCATTGGTTAAAGAGGTTTCTCCTGGACTTCATCCTCATATCAAACTGATTGAAACGCCGATTGGTGCGACACAATCGTCTTATGAATTATTCATTGAAAGTATTGGCGATAACTCAAATTTGCTCCAACATTGCAAAAACTTGAGTAAGCATCCTGAATTAGGGTTCGATAGTCGCCTACAGAATGTTGGATGTTCTCTGGCCTTTGCCGCATTAATATTATCAGCAGATAATTTTATGAAGAACTTTGTTGTTGTGTACCAGCCTGATCAACAGGGTTTTGTCTATCCAATTGATTTTGAACTGTTAGATAATTCAAAAGAGAGATCACTTGAAATTGAATATGTAGATCTCAATAAATCACCTGAGGCTGCTATGCGATCTTTCATCGCTAATGGCGCGCTTCTGGATTATAAAGAGAGCTTTAGAGGAAATGAGTATTTGCGTGGGGAAGCAGGTGCTGAGGATACGTCAGAGATTGGTAAAGGATTGACTGCGTTTGGGTTTTACCATGGTAGGGACATCTATAGATTTATCTTACAAAGCGCTGTTGAAGATGTTAGAAATGGTAACATATTAGCCATGTACGAACGTATTGCCGCGTTACATCCTGAGGATATAGATCGATTGATCAATAAATTTGATTTCATTATGACTGAAACAGAACTGAATGATTATAGACATAATTTATTGCAAATTGTCGAAAAAACGCAAGAATTTTTGTCAAAATATAATCAAACACCTCGTCCAGGACTATGATTGTGTAAGTCATAGCCAGATAATGTTGGATAGAGTATAATTATCGATTTATTATTTATAATAAGGAATATTATTATGTTTGCCAAAAGACTTCTGAAAGTAGCCGTGCCGATTGTGGGATTGGGCATAAGTGCCAAGGCTGAAAAACAACCAAAGGTTGTGTATGAGCAGTCGGCTGATTATTGCTCTATGAGTTCTGTTTTTTTTAAGAGTTATCTAGTGGCTGAGTGTTTACCAATTGGAAAACCTCATCCTGTTCGCCCTGTTTTTGAACAGAATCTTGTAGAGTGGGCTGAAAACTCAACGAAAAAATTTCAATTATTAGATTTCACGCCAGCAGATCTCGCGATTGAAGTTGCTTTTTTACGTCTTCTTGGTGTTGAGAAAGTTTCTCTAGAAGATTTAGGTCGAGAAAGAGGTAGTATGGGCTGTTTTGTCAGTCATTTACCCATCGTTGAAGGTGCGCATCCTGTCATCATTACGTCTCTAGAAGATGTATTGAGTTCTATTGATGAATTAAATGCGAACAGTGGTCACAGGCACCTCAAGTCTCTTTATGCAGGTGTCTCTGATCCAATCGCACATATCAAACCCCCTATTGTAGATAGTGTTAACATTGTTTTAAACTCTCATGCATTAGAGGCATTTTATAAAAAAGTCAGTCTTTTATCCGATAATGAAATTATGGTGCTGACACATCAATTTCTTACAAACGATAAGAATCCGCATCATCTACAAGTATTATCAGACAATCTAAAAAAAGCTCGGATTGCTTGCCAAGACTATATTACTTCTCTGGAGCAAGAGGAGCGAAGCAATCATCGGCCTTAAGAGTCAGAGACATATGCAAGATATTTCCTCTGTAAGGATACACATTATTCCGTTCGGGCTGAGGAGAGGCGCTAGCCTCGTCT
>CAISKC010000179.1 GCA_903885895.1 uncultured Legionella sp. | reverse complement strand
CATCGCATATCGGGCATCGTACTCTTTCTCTTTCTACCTTTCATCTTGTATGTGCTGCATAGATCTTTGGAATCTGAATACACGTATATGCAATTACAAACGATGTTTACTTGTAATCTAATTAAAATGGCGCTGTGGGCGTTTGGAGCTGCGCTTATTTATCATGTGATTGCTGGCATTCGTCATTTATTGAGTGATATGGATTTGGGGGATCGATTGCCTTTAGCGCGTTGGACTGCTTATGGAGCAATGGGATTGAGTGTGATATTAAGTCTCTTTTTAGGAATGCTACTATGGTAACATCGGTAACCAGTTTGACGGGTAATGGGTTAAAAGATTGGTTGATCCAGCGTGTATCCGCTGTGTATTTATTAGGGTATCTCCTAGGTTTATTAGGATATTTTGGTATGCATAGGCCGTTAGATTATGTGCAATGGTCGGCGTTATTTCACTGTCAAATCGTGAAAATTGCAACGGTTTTGGCTTTATTAATGATCTTGTTGCATGCTTGGATAGGTATTTGGACGGTTACCACCGATTATCTGCGAAACATGGGATTAAGAGTGACAGTTCAAGTGTTGGTTGCTTTATTTTTAAGCTCTCAATTTATTTGGGGTTTGATGATCGTTTGGGGACAATAGTATGGCTGTGGCACGAAATAAATTTGATGCAGTGATTATTGGTGCTGGCGGCGCGGGCATGCGTGCAGCGTATCAATTGGCCCAAACCGGTATGAAAGTTGCTTTGATTTCTAAAGTGTTTCCAACGCGTTCACATACGGTTTCTGCTCAGGGTGGGATCACGGTAGCGTTGGGCAATTCAGATGCAGATGATTGGCGCTGGCATATGTACGACACCGTGAAAGGCGCGGATTATATTGGTGACCAAGATTGTATTGAATATTTATGCAAAACGGGTCCGGATGCGGTTTATGAATTAGAACATATGGGTTTGCCTTTCTCCCGGATGGATAATGGTAAAATCTACCAACGTCCGTTTGGTGGTCAATCTAAGAATTTCGGTGGAGAGCAAGCCGCACGGACCGCTGCAGCGGCGGATCGTACTGGCCATGCATTGCTCCATACCTTGTACCAACAAAATATCAAAGCCAAAACCCATATTTTTTCTGAGTGGTATGCGCTCGATTTTGTGAAAGATAGTCTCAATAATATTGCAGGCGTCACAGCCATGTCGATCGAGACAGGAGAAGTTGTATTCTTTCAATCGCGGGTATGTATTTTGGCGACTGGCGGTGCGGGACGTATTTTCCAATCTACAACGAATGCCTACATCAATACTGGAGATGGGTTTGGGATGGCGTTACGCGGTGGATTTCCTTTGCAGGACATGGAAATGTGGCAATTTCATCCTACTGGTATTGCTGGCGCGGGATCTTTGGTCACCGAAGGTTGTCGTGGTGAGGGCGGCTATTTGATTAATAAAGATGGCGAGCGTTTCATGGAACGGTATGCGCCTCACGCAAAAGACTTGGCTTCGCGCGACGTGGTAGCACGTGCTATTGCTTTGGAGCTGCGTGCTGGCAAAGGATTTCATATTGATGGCGTCGATTGCGTGAAGTTAAAAATCGATCATCTGGGTGCTGATTTGATCAACAAACGCTTACCTGGTATTCGAGAGCTTTCTAAGCAATTTGCTGGTGTGGATCCGATTAAAGAGCCTATCCCTGTTGTACCAACTTGTCATTACATTATGGGCGGTATTCCAACGAATATGCACGGACAAGCGATTGGCTTGCAGAAAGGGGTCGATACAGTCATTGATGGCCTATATGCGGTGGGTGAGTGTGCTTGCGTATCGGTTCATGGTGCGAATCGGTTGGGTGGTAATTCGTTATTAGATTTGGTGGTATTTGGGCGTGCAGCAGGCTTGCATGTTGAGCATCTC
This sequence comes from uncultured Legionella sp., assembly GCA_903885895.1. Taxonomy (GTDB): domain Bacteria; phylum Pseudomonadota; class Gammaproteobacteria; order Legionellales; family Legionellaceae. Next base: position 987 of record CAISKC010000179.1, on the reverse strand, counting down.
TGGCAATCGAATGAGTTACGTGACATGCCTGATGCTTCTGAAGATGATGTGGAAGTCTCGTTAGAGCGTTATCGACGTTGGCAAGATTCTAAATCCGGTGAAAATCCTGCTGTGTTACGTGATGAAATGCAAAAAGTGATGCAAGAGGATTTTGGGGTATTCCGAACTGGGGATATTATGCAAAAAGGCTTGGAACGTTTGGATGGTATTCGTGAGCGATTGGCGCATGCTCATTTGACGGACAAGAGTCATACATTCAATACTGAAAGAGTGACAGCATTGGAATTAGAAAATCTTATGGCAACTGCCTATGCGTCAGCTGTTTCGGCAATGGCGCGTACTGAAAGTCGTGGTGCTCATTCACGTGAAGATTTTCCTAAACGAAATGATAAGAAATGGATGGTGCATACCACTTATTTGATGGACGGCGACAAAATGGGAACCAGACCTGTGAATATGTCGCCCCGTGATGTACCACCATTTGACCCAACAGAACGGGTTTATTAGAAGGATAAAAAATATGGCAGATACCACATCAATAAAATTATCTATTTATCGTTATAATTCAGAAGTGGATAGCGAACCCTCTATGCGAGACTATGAGGTGGCGATACCGACTGGCAGTGATCCAATGTTGCTGACATTGCTGGAAAAAATCAAAGCAGACCAAGATCCTACGTTGTCTTTTCGACGTTCTTGTAGAGAAGGGGTCTGTGGTTCAGATGGGATGAACATCAATGGAACAAATGGTTTAGCTTGTATCACGCATATTTCTGGTTTGCGGGGCAAAAAAATTGTGGTGCGACCTTTGCCTGGTTTTCCAGTGATTCGAGATTTGGTTGTGGATATGAGCCAGTTTTATCAACAATATGAACGGATTGAGCCTTATTTACAAAATGATACGACCGCACCTGCAACGGAGCGCTTACAGTCTCCTGAGGAACGTGCAAAATTAGATGGACTTTATGAATGTATTTTATGTGCGTG
>CAISKC010000178.1 GCA_903885895.1 uncultured Legionella sp. | reverse complement strand
CAAAGAACAACGTGCAGACAGCTACAAAACATCTACCCATCCAATTGAGGTAGGAAAAGTAGTGTGCTCAGACTGCCATAACCCACACGGTTCTGCAGGCCCATCATTGCTCAAGAAAAATACTCTGAATGAAACCTGCTTCCTTTGCCATGCCGATAAGCGCGGGCCAGTATTGTTCGAACATCAACCAGTCGTTGAAAACTGCGCAAACTGCCACACGCCTCATGGTTCCAATATCACCCCGTTACTGAAAGACCGCCCACCATTCTTGTGTGATGAATGTCATGACGGCCCACATGTGAGCGGAAGTACTGTTGGACCAAATGCAGCCGGCATGCAAGTAGCCAAAGGATTGCCGTTCAGCGGAATTAGTGCAAACGTTACTGGACGTGCGTGTATGAACTGCCACGTAATGGTTCATGGCTCAAATAGTCCTGCCGGTGGATTTTTGCAACGTTAACAAATATTGATGATCGATAGAGGCTTGTAATGAAAAATGCAACCAAATTTAATTTAAGGTTAAGTGCGATTTCCGTTGGGGTAATTGCATTGTTCGGGGTTGGTTCCGCAATGGCGGATGAGGGGGAGATGAAGGCATTAACTCAGCCTACAAGCTCCGTTCAAGTGGAGGCAATTAGTGTTGATGGCTCATCTGCTAAGTTTGGCGAATATAACGGCCTAAATCGTGGGGGGGGTTATGCAAATGGTGCGCTTAATGTTCGTGGAGGCACTGCATATACCGGAAATGAGCAGGGTGACACTACACGCTGGGCAATAACTGGTGATAATCTAGGGCTAACTTCACGCTCCGCTGGCGCCAGCATTAGCGATCAAGGAAGCTGGAGTCTTGGAGTTGGCTTTGATCAACTCCAGCACAATACTTCTGATTCTTTCCAAACACCATATCAAGGAAATATGGGGGGGAGCTCCTTCACTCTCCCTAGCAATTTTTACCAAAACCCAAATACCATCTACAAAGCGAGTGGCACTCAAAATTCTCCTTACGGCACTCAAAATTTAACCCCGGCAATCAAAGGTGACTTTCAGGGTATGAATATTTCAAATACTCGATATAACACCAATCTAAATGGTACGGCAGTAATTGATTCAAATTCAAATTTGACTTTTGAATACAATAATTTGAAGCAGACTGGCGCTAAATTGGGAGCTGCATCATCCTCGTCTCAGAGTTCTGGGGTTGCGTCTCAAGGTGTATCAATACTGGCAATGCCTACAGATTCTCAAACAGATACTTTGAATTTGGCCTATAACTGGAAGGGTGAGGGCTCTCACTTTACGGCTGGTTATTTTGGCTCGTTCTATCAAAATAACGTCACAGGTGTTAATTGGGCGCCATTTTTATCTACAACTGCAGGCACAGCTGTTTCAAACGTGATGCAAACCATGAGTACACAGCCAAGCAATAGCTTGAATCAAGTGAACTTAGCGGGTGGTTATGATATTGCAAAGAAAACAAAGTTAACGGGGAACGCATCGATTTCCCAGAATATCCAAAATCAAGGTTTTGGGGGTTCATACAATAATTACATGATGGTTGGATCAGCCGCTCCACCAGTCGCCTCTATGAATGGACTTGTTAATACGTCGCATGCTGATGTGAAGTTAACGGATCAGTCAGTTAAAGATCTTGCGTTAACCGCATCCGCAAAGTTTGATCAGCGTGATAACTTGACCCAATCAAACATGTATAACTTTAATTCGATTAGCACCAATACTGGCAATATTCCTAATACACCAATGAGCATCAAAGAAACTCAGTTGCTTTTGGGAGGTGATTACCGATTAACTAAAGACCAAAAGCTGGGGTTGACGCTGGCAAATAATAATGTGAATAGATGGTGTAATCAATATGGGACTACCAGCACAGCTGGAACATCTTTCTTAGGTACCTCTAGCTGCGTATCTGCAACGGCAAGCAATGAGAATAAAGCAGACGTAAATTACAAAATCAAAGCAACTGAAGACATCAATTTCAAGTTAGCGGCTGGATATAGTAATCGTAAAACGCAATGGAATAACCAGGCCTTAGTTGCAATGCCAAACACTGTATATACAAATGGAGGCAACATTGCTGGGTTTCAGCCATTCTTTGAGGCCTCGAGAAAACAATTTGTTGGTAAGGCATCAACCAATTGGCAGGCTAGCGAAGACCTAGGATTCACATTGGGTGGGAAATATACCAACGACACTTATCCTGATTCCACATATGGAGTTCAGAATGGGTATTCATGGAGTTTGAATTTAGATAGCACCTATGCCTACAGTATCGAAGGCACTGTATCCGCTTACGCTACACAGCAAAATATGCAAAGAAGCATGGTGAGTAATACTTCTGCAACGACCATCTCATCAACGTCTGGTTGGAGCAATAATTTAAATACCAATACCACTACTATTGGACTTGGATTTAAGCAAGGTGGGTTAATTGATGGAAAATTTAGTGTGAATGGGGATATGACTTACTCCAAAGCCAACTCCATTTACTCTACGAATGCTGCACTTTCGACTTGTAATGCTGCTGCAACCGCAACATGTGGCATCTTACCCGGGATTCAAAATAACTTAGGTGTGATTAAGTTGGGTGGAAATTACCAGCTAGATAAGAACCAAAAGTTTTCCATGATGTACTGGTACCAGCATTTATATAGCAATGATTTCTACTACAACGGATACCAGTCTGGATATAGCCCTGCAGGAGTGATGCCTACCAATCAGACATCTCCCAGTTACAACGTAAATGTCTTCTCAGTTGCGTACACCTACAGCTTTGATTGATACCTTCGGAATACCTTTAAATAAAAGAACGGATTAAATTATGGAAACTAAACAACCAGGCGCCATCAAGAGGTTTTGGGCTTTCGTTAAGAAGCCTAGCGCCAAGTATTCCATCCTAGCCATTTTCTCCGTTGCTTTTATCTCGGGTATTTTGT
>CAISKC010000177.1 GCA_903885895.1 uncultured Legionella sp. | reverse complement strand
TATTGTTGTTTCGCAACTCAATAGTACCGAATTTTAACGATGACGCTAATACTTCTTGCTCATCTTGAATTTACAGCAGTATACGGACTTAACCCCAATTTTTCATGCAATAAATTGCAAATTTTAGATTTATCAATTTGCAATGAAGCGGCCTGCAGCAAAGCTAAAATATTTTTTAAATCTGCTCGGTTACCATTTTCAATGTATTTGCGAACTAATTGCTCAAATACTGGTTTATGATGAACACTAATATTGACATCAAGCGTGGGTTCCTGCTCAAGATAAATTTCGATCTTTATCCAATCAGGCTGTGATTGTCTCATTTCTTGATTGAAGCAAGTTTGAATTTGCTCAAAACCTAGCTCAGAAATATCTCGCTGAAGGGTATATCGGTGTAAGCATTCGGCTAGCTCAGATGATCCATGCTCATCCACAAATTTAACGAAACATTTAAAAAACATCTCTGCTTGGACTGGATTGTGATTCAAGAGTTGTTCGTATTGAGTAGCGATTAAAGCAAAACAAAGATCCACGCTGGTAAACGCTGATTCGTTCATATACAAACATATGATACCCAATGATGAATCAATCCATGCATTTTGCTGACTATTTCTTGAAGCAGACGATGCGCTCTGTACGATTCTTCCTATTTCATTTGCGTAACCACGTATTGCTGCTTTACTTCGCATGTAACTAGCCAACGGACTTTCTGTTCGCATTTGTTTATTATTCATTATAAATTAACACCTCAATAAGCCTTAAGAGTAGTTTGAATCAATAGCCTGATTTGTTCGCGATGATTGTACTACAAATGAACTCTGTGCGTCTACTTGATTCACAATGCAATGATAAAACTATGGAGTGAAATGCTGCCAAAATAGGCCTTTTTTAACGGAGAAATAAATCAAATGACATTGAAAAAAGTATCATAACAGGGTACAAATAAAGAAGCCGATAGCGAATATACTTATCGCTGTCGTAACATAGTGGATACTCACTTGTATCAAAAGAATTTGATGCTTACAATTATTAACTGGGTAATGGACTATTTACAAGGATTCGTTTATGAAAGATACCTACTCACCTCTTATCAGTATCCTAACAAGGCGCTTTATGCGTCGTGCAATCTACTGGCTTACTTGCACGCTCCTGCCTTTCGGTGCATTACATGCAAACAGCTCTAAAATCATCGACCTTACCTACCCTTTTAATCAAGAAACCATTTATTGGCCTACTGAAAGAGGTTTTCATTTAGAAAAGTTTTTTTATGGTATCACACCGGAAGGATATTTTTACTCAGCCTATCATTTTTGTGCGCCAGAACATGGCGGTACGCATATTGATGCACCACGCCATTTCTCAAAGCTAGGGCGCACCGTTGACAAAATCCCTATGACACAATTGATGGGTAATGCAGTAGTGATTCATGTTGAAAAACAGGTAGAAAACCATCCAGACTACGCCATCTCTCTAGCGGATATTCAAGCTTTTGAGAAACAATACCGACCATTAAACACACAAGATATCGTGCTTTTTTATACAGGATGGGGTAAATACTGGCATGATAAAAAGCAGTATTTGGGTACCGATAAGTTTGGAGATGTAAAAAACCTGCATTTTCCTGGATTGTCACCAGAAGCAGCACGTTATTTGGTAACGAAAAGAGTCAAAGCCGTGGGACTAGACACACCCAGTTTAGATCCAGGCATCTCTAGCGACTTTCAAGCTCATCAAATTATTTTACGCGCCAATTTATTTGGTATAGAAAACGTTGCGTATTTGGATAAGCTCCCAGCTATAGGTACCAAATTAATTGTGGCGCCTATGAAGATTGAAAATGGCAGCGGCGCTCCAACGCGAATCTACGCCTTACTGTAGATTGGACCGTTTGGGCCAAACAGCCCAGTTTACATTGAATCCACACCAAAAAATTGTCAATAACCCCTGGTATACTCTATAATAAGGTTGCAACCTGCATCCCAACGTTTATAATGGTGCATGGTAACAGTCCATGCTTTTAAGGTACACTTTGTTGAAAAAACTACCCTATTTTTGGAAATCAGGCCTCTGGGCATTATTGAGTTTAATGTTTGTCCTCGTCACGATTGTTGTGATGTTGTACGCCTATGCGCAAAGCCAATTGCCTGATGTGACTTCTTTGAAAACCGTAGAACTCCAGGTTCCCTTGCAAATTTTTACCAAAGACGGCTTGTTAATTCAAGAATTTGGTGAAAAAAAAACGTGCTCCACTTGATTATAATCAGATCCCTCCCACTCTCGTTCACGCGATACTGGCAACAGAAGATCAACGATTTTTTGAACATCCTGGTGTGGATATACTTGGATTAGCCCGTGCTGGCGTCAGTATGATTCACACCCATAGCAAATCTCAGGGTGGCAGTACTATCACCATGCAAGTCGCGCGCACTTTTTTC
>CAISKC010000176.1 GCA_903885895.1 uncultured Legionella sp. | reverse complement strand
TAAACTAGATCATTCAGACTAGACCATCATCGATCGCTGTTTAGTCTACTGCTTGGGCTGAAGCAGCCTTGATCTCTAAAAGGGTTTGGCCTGAAAATCCCAGGTCAGGTCAAAGGCTCAAATTGATGAATTTGGGAATACCGGGTGATTATTTTATTGCTCATTTTTGCCGGTAAATATGCCGGTTAATTAATCAAGTTATTTCTAATATCAACAATAACTTAAAGAAATATCAAGTCACAATAAAAAGGCTATTTTTGCCAGTAAATTTGCCACATAAAACCCCTCAGCAGGTCAAATAAATGCATTCTCAGCCTAGCTAATCCAAATAAGGGGGATTACCCTCAAACCAACTCCATACCATCGACCTTAAATGAGAGGCTGCGAGTATCCTTGGATTTTTTAATGGTTTTAGCGGGAATAAAAGACTGTTTAGTCTCAATCACCCAGGTCGTAAAAGCCTCACTACTAGTGGGGGGTGCTTCTAGATTGAGAATAAATTCATCTTGGCTACCCAGTTTCACTTTCTCTACTTCACCATCTGCTGAACGAATACTCAGATTCAAAGCGACCTCTTTTGGCCAAGCTCCCCGGCAAGTCAAACGCAAACTTCTGGGCCCAGCCTTGGTGTAGCGTAATTTCACTAATAAACGTTTGCTGACCCAACCATCAGGCTGCACATTGGCAAAGGCTTGCTGATTTGCCAAACGTAAGCGCCAATCTGCTTGCAAGTACTTAACCAACTTTGCAAGATCTGCGGGCTTGAGATAAGGCTTGGCTTTCAGTAAGACCGCCTTGACGATTTCTACCAAAGATTCTTTTTCTTCAATAAAAGGATAGCGCTCACACAGCTCATCAAAATAGGTCACAATCCAGTGCGCCGGAGCAGTACCTAAATGCTGGGCAATCACTTGCATACTCTCTAGAGCTACTGTTTGGCGTAAGCGCTTGGTTAAGCACTGACTATGCAGGCGTGAGTAGGCCAAGACTTCATTAATAAAACCGATTTGAGCAGGCTTGTACTGCTTAAAAATCCGCAGCCATAAATCAAAGTCAAAAGCAGTTTTGAGCTTCTCATCTAAGAGCCCTACTTCACTAAAGACCTCTTTCCGAAAAAACACCGTCGGCTGACAAATAAAGCTGCCTTGTGCAAAAGTCTTCTTGGGGGTTGTGGGGGGTAAGCTTGGGTATTGACCTAAATCCTTGCTGTATTCATTCACGTGACGCCCTAAGCCATACACGATCTTCAGTTTTGGGTTTTTGGCAAAGGCTGCAATCACTTTATCAATCGCCCCAGGTGCATAGTAATCATCTGAATTTAACCAGCCAATGATCTCCACCTGAGGATCCTCTAGTGCCAGCTTAAAGCCCGTATTTAAAGCTTGTGCAGGACCCGTATCTTTTTGGGACAAACAGCTTAGGGTCACTGATGGTGATACCTGGGCCAGAGCAATTTCTAAGGTGTCATCAGTGGAGCAGTTGTCAATCACAGCAATAGACAAGCGGCTCGCATTAGCGGAACGCACACTGCGAATGCATTCACTAAAGAAGCTAGCCGAGTTATACGAGGGGGTAATGATGGTGACTTGCAATTGGGGGGAAACCTTTTTTAACTTACATGAGACTGCAAATAATCGGCTTCAGAAGACACTAAGAAAATAATACCGTATCAACATCACTTAAATTGACTTTAGGAGCCCATTTGGTCCTGATCATATTCATCAAATCCACTGGATCATTTTTTAGATTTAATTTGTCGACCAATATACCAAGCAATTCAATAAGTCTAGCCCGATGCTGATAAGACAACTCAAGATGCTGCTGGCGGATCTCTTGAGGCAGTATTTTTTTATCTTTTATCTTGCTTACGAGGATATTAGTTGCTTCTAAAACAGCATCTTCATTAGGCTCAACGATGATAGAGTTATAGTCGTTGTACCAAATGTCTCTCCCGCCTTGGGATGCGGTACTAACCACTGCTAGACCACACAGCAAATACTCACTACTGGCAAAACAAGCACCTTCTCTTTCTGAAAACATGCCGCCGACGTAAGAACTGTTTAATACCTTAACCACTTCATCTTTAGAGATTCTTTGCTGATTCATATACACAGGGTGCAACTGATTTAAGTCCCAAAAATTAGCTTTAGAGTAGTTAATTCCCTGAATAATAGCGATGTTGGGATTTTTCATTGCCAGCCAAGGACGCTTCACAATCTCAGGCCTGATATTCATCACAAAATCATATATTTTTTCTACGTCCTGAACATCAAAAACATCTTCATTAATAAAAGCATTTTGATTGCAGTAAATAGCATTAAATCCTTCAGATACAGCTTGATCAACTTGTTCAAGGGTATTAGCTAGCCAATAAACATTCTTTAAATTGAAGTTTGGATTGACAAAATTGATACATAGCTTTGCCATATTGAAATTCCATAACGCAAAATATGCCCCAATGGAAACAATCAAAATGTCGTCATTAGAAAATCTATTTAAGATGGAATAATTATGTTCTAAATTCTCTAAAAAAAATAATCGGCCGCACTCAGATGAACCGAGTCGGCTTACTAATACATAATCTGAATAAGCCCAATCTGGCTTATCGCTTCCATCGTAGTTCATTATTAAATATTTTATAGTAGCTCTTCTTTTCGATCTCGTTCATCCTTCCAATCTTGATATATACGCGAATGGTTGGTGTAATCAGTATTGATTAACTTTGGATTAATAAAGATATTAAAACCTTTAGACCTAATTGTCTCATGGAACAAAACATGTTCGCATACGATCCTACCGGTTTTAGAAATGCAATCATATCGAACACCATGTATGCTCTGGGGCTTATACACGGCCAAACCACCAAATGCAGAATCAACCTCAATCCAATCACTATCCTCAGGAATGGTTACCATTCTAGAGAGTACTGCAGCAAAAAACGATTCATCCCGCGTCATCCCACGATCGCCAAGATACTGCTGAGCCTCCCAGCAATCATTAGGAGACCAAATTGGGTGCCTTAACGCATATACATCATAGTAAGGACCACGTTGATTTGCCGTGCAAACAGACCAATCCAGGGGTGACTCCCAGATTGAATCAATACTCTCTTTAGTTAAAAGACTATTGGTGCCATCAAAATCACTCACGATGATGTAATCACAGTCCCGATAAATTGGATTGCTTTCTAACTCATCTAAATAGGCATTACGACAGAAGGTAATACGGCTAATGCGCTCAGGAATATCCTGCTCTAACTTTCCCAAGGAAATATATCTAAGATTAGGAGTGGTGGATGACAATTCAGCAAGGCAATCCAAGGTCCCGTCTTGACTATCTGACTCAATCAAAAGCCAGCAAACTTCATCGAAAGAAGCCAATGACTGTCCTAAGCGGCCAAGATCAGATTCAACGGTATCCGCAACGTCTCTGACAACTCCAACAATGCAAACTTTCATCTTGGGGCTCAACTAATGACAGCAGGCAAATCGAACTTAGAAAAAGTTAGCAAACTACTTTGATCTTTGCGATGATAATAGTCTTTGAACAAATTGATATGTGGATATTTTGATGTTAGTTTTAATATGTGATCACTAATTGCATAATCTGGATAACCAACAATTAAATATTTTGGCTGAAATATTTTTTCTAAATTACTAAAAAGAGTTTCAAGATCATCATCAGTCAAGTGACTATCATCTAGTTTTTTAATCCAGCCCAAAAACCCATATGAATCAATAAATTCTACATTAAATTTATTGAAATCTTTAG
>CAISKC010000175.1 GCA_903885895.1 uncultured Legionella sp. | reverse complement strand
ATGTTTTGGCGTATCTCGGAATCACATATGGGTTTAAAGGTGCTAATCACAATTTTGTCAACCATGCTGTGAGTGGCATGCAGGCTTTGTTGGAAGCACACGCAGCCATTGTATCCGGAGAAGTGCGGAGAGCGCTGGTCGTAGGATATGATATTGGAACTGAACCGCAGGCTTTGTTTTACTATGATAAATTAGGCTTGCTAAGTGCGCGTGATTTAAAACCTTTCGATGTCGCGCATGATGGGACTATTTTGGCTGAAGGGGCTAGTGCTTTGGTATTGGAAAGTGAAGAATCAGTGCAAGAACGTTCTGCGCATTGTTATGCAGAAGTGTTAGGTGGCGCCACTACAACGGAAGCCAAAGGATTATTTTCGATTGATCCTGAAGCAAGCGCTTTACAGGCCTTACTGAGTCAAACATTACAACAGCACCATCTTACGCCACAAGATTTGGGCATGATCGTTGCACATGGCAATGGCTCGCGCCTTTCTGATGAGACAGAAGCACGTGCTATTTCGGCGGTCTTAGCAGGAGAACCTGTACCGGTTACTGCCTTCAAATGGTCTATGGGACACACTTTGTGTGCATCGGGCATTTTGGATACAGTGATGGGTCTGCATGCTTCTCAGCAACGTTGTGTACCAGGCATTGCTAATTTGACTGCAGTAGCCAAAGAATGTTCGGCATTAGATCTGAGCCGTGAAACGCGTCCTTGGTCGCAAGACAAAGAGCACATGTTGATCGTCAATCGTGGGTTTGCTGGCATGAATGCTTGTGTGGTGCTTCGTGACTGCCCATGATGTTTCTGAACTGCCCATCTCTAAATGGGGACGCTGGGCGTACCGCATCTTGCCTTATCGACGCCGTATTGTCTTAGATAATATCGAACAAGTGTATGGTGATAGTTTGAGCGATGCTCAAAAAAAACATTTGGCTTGTGCGTTTTATTCTCATTTACTGACCTCGATCAAAGAAACATGCCAATTGCGTTTTATGAGTGATGCGACATTACGTTCACGCGTAACGGTGAAAGGGCATGAGCGCTTATTGGAAATTGCTGAGCAAGGTCGTGGTGTGTTGGTGTTGACCGCTCATCTGGGAAGTTGGGAATTTGCCCCATTGGGAGGTATTCTCAATTTTGAACAATTTAAGGGACATTTTCATTTTATTCGCCGGCGCTTAGGGTGGAAATCTCTCGAACGGATTTTGTTTCGTCGTTATCATCGAGCTGGCTTGAATGTGATTCCTAAACAAGATGCGTTGCATCAAGTCAAATCTGCGTTAGATCAAAATCATGCTGTGGTGTTTGTACTAGACCAACATGCTTCGTTGGTGAATCGTGACGGGGTAGCCGTTGAGTTTTTTGGAAAAAAAGCGGGAACATACCGCAGTTTGGCTAGTCTTTCTCGACATACGGGATTGCCTGTGGTCCCAGCCGCTGGCTACCGTTTACCAAATGGCGACCACGTATTGGAGTTTTTTGATCCCATTCCTTGGCAAGAGTATCCTACCAATCAAGAATCCATTTATCGTAATACTTTGGCTTATAATCAAGCTTTAGAACGTATTATTTTAGCTCATCCTGAGCAATGGATGTGGGTGCATAAGCGCTGGAAATTAGAATCCGAGGCTTAGAACTGTGCCTCGGGGTCCTTCACTGCGGTATCTCAATGTGACGATTTTGGGATTTTGGTCTAGCATCAACACAATGGCATCGTGAGCTGACGGTTATGCTCAGAACCTGCTGCAATTTGTGCCCCGGTATTTCGACGCAATGCGAATAAACCAACTCCCCCCAGAACAAGCGCGCTCGCTTCAACTATTTTCAAAGTCGATAATGAACAAGACAATATCGCAGTCATACTCAACGCTACCGCAGGTGCGGCAAAGCTGAGAAGCAGCAAAGCTGCAGCACACACTACGACACCTGCACACAAACATTGCAAAATAAAATTGCTATGACCTGTACGTGCAGTTTCAGAGCGACCAGTCGGCATCGGTTCAGGTGCAGGACGAACAATAGGAACCACCGGCTCGGGCACTTCATATATGACAGAATCGTCACCATTAAACTCATGTGTGCAACGACTCATATAATGTATATCATATATGAATTTCAAATTTTCTATATGTGCCAAACGAACGGGGAGATCAACTGTGGTCTGTGCCATTATGTTTTGTGTTATCTGTTCCAATTCCGACCCAGAATTTATGTTTAAACGAACAGGATGTCCACCCGCAGTCTGCCATGCGTGTTCTAAATTAAGCAATGATAGATTGAAAGGTGAGAACTCTTCTGGGTCTTTTGTACTGCGTAAATGAGTCAAATCAATTGTTGCTTGTATAAAATCGAGCACATTCAAAAAATTTTTATAAGTTTTAACATAATCCGGATTTTGAGTCGTTTGAATCTGATTGAGTTTTTCGTGCAACGCATTCGACAAGGTCGAAACAGCCGTATCTAATGAGCCGTTTAGGCTTCGACTCGCAAAAAAAGTCTGAAAACATTGATTCAAATCGGTACGTAATTCAGTATCAGATTGTCTGATGGCAGACAAAATACTTTGTTGATATTGTTTTATTGTCGTTATAATAGGCATAGTAGGTTTGCTTAAAGAAGCAGACGCAGAAGTGTTTGCCTGTGACATGATATTTAATAACAATTGATGTTTTTTATAATCTAAGCGGTCAAGTCCAAATTTTGCTGTAAATTCCCATTTATCCGGCCCATCGAGTTAGTTATTTAATTAGCCATTTTGGTTATTTCAATCACATTTGTTTTGGCTTGTTCGTTTTCTATTAACCATTCATTAAATTCATCCATAT
>CAISKC010000174.1 GCA_903885895.1 uncultured Legionella sp. | reverse complement strand
CCCTACACTTCTGTTGTGTTATTTTTTAATAAAAAATTATGAGGGGGTACCTCAGGGGAGAGGGGACAGATCGAAGTAATCTGAAAAATCCGTGCTCAAATTATCGTTGAGAGTACTGAAAAAAATTTAGGGGCGTTGCCTAGTTACTATTTTCCGTGCTCGCAGGCTCCGCGCGCAAAATAGTAACCAACATGCCACCCTCAATAGAAATCGATCTTAATTGAGAGGTGGCGCTTAGGAGCGCTCCTAGCGCGCGCCGTTGTCGCGTCTTGGTTCACTCACTCGTTAAAGTCATTCACGGATGTCACGCTTCTTACGCTTTGTTTGTCTGTTGTGGGGCGTTTCTTTTGGATTGCCACTTTCGCATCAAAATAACCAGACAAAAACTTCATTTTTTGGCTATACGCAGTATATAATCTCTGCTGTTGCGTGATGCTTTAGGTGGAGGTTGTACCGTGTTTGAATTGACGATCAGTAAACAACAGATTTTAACCCCATTATTGATGGTGGCGGGGGCTGTTGATAAAAAACAATCTTTGCCGATCTTATCGAATATTTTAGTACAATTGTCCGAGGATCAATTTTCTTTGTCTGCAACAGATTTAGAAATTCAAATTACCGCAGTGGTCCCCTGTCCCGCGACCAAAAGTGGTTCTCTCACGGTACCAGCAAAAAAAATGATTGATATTATTCGTTCTTTGGATGATGAGGCTGTTCCCACTTTGAGCTACTCTGGGACCAATCTCACTATCAAAACAGAACATAGCCAATTTAAATTGAGTACATTACCTGCTGCAGATTATCCGATTGCTGAGGACGAAATCAGTGAAGTAGAGTTTGCCCTGCAAGCGTCTGCATTCATGCGTTTATTGCAAGCAACGAATTTTGCGATGGCGCAGCAAGATGTTCGTGTTTATCTGAATGGTCTATTTCTTGAAATAGAGTCGAAGTCGATTACAGCAGTGACTGCTGATGGCCATAGAATGGCGGTTTGTCGTTTGGTGGATGATGCTTTTCAGCAGCATCATCGCTTATTAGTCCCTAAAAAGGGCGTGCAAGAAATGTTGCGTTTGTTGTCAACCATCCCTGATGAACGGATTGTGGTGTCGGCCAGTAAAAACCATATCTCTGTGGTGACCAGTCAATTTAAATTCTCTTCTAAATTAATCGAAGCACGGTTTCCGCCCTACGCGCGTGCCATTCCGAAAGACTACGAACGGAGTGTATTGGTAGATCGTGATCATTTAAAACGTGCTTTGTCGCGGATTGTGATTCTAGCGAATGAAAAATTGCGTGCGGTAGTCCTCCGCGTCGAGCCTCAATCCTTAACTTTAGCGGCTTCTAATAAAGAACAAGAAGAAAGCTTCGAAACCCTGGCGGTAGAAACGCAAGGTGACCCCTTGACGATAGGCCTGAATGCGACTTATTTATTAGACGTATTGAACTATTTCAATGAAGGAATGGTTAAAATGTCTTTCGGTGATTCAGATAGCAGTATTTTGGTCCAGTCCGCGGGTGATGCACTTTACCAGTACATCATTATGCCTATGAAATTGTAATGCTGACGCAGGTCAATATTCATCATTTGCGTAATCTTGAAACGTTGCAGCTAACACCTGACCCCCGGTTCAATTTTTTCCATGGCCCAAATGGGAGTGGTAAAACCTCTGTTCTAGAGGCCATTTATTTATTGGGAAGTGGGTACTCGTTCCGAACGCGCGAAACCGCGCCGTTGGTGCAACAAGGCCATGCGGCGCTCACGGTGTTTTCTAAAACGCAATCCAAAGATACAATTAGCATTCAAAAGAACCTAAATGGCTCAACTTTGGTTAGATTGAATCAGCAGGTCTGTCAACGGAGTTCTGAATTAGCGCAATTACTGCCTTGTATGGTCTTTTACCACGATTTGTTTCAAATTATCGATGCAGGCCCGACTGTGCGACGTAGCATATTAGATTGGGGACTGTTTCACGTGGAACATTCTTATCATGCATTGTGGAAATCATATCGCACGGTATTAAAACAACGAAATGCGTTGTTGCGGCAACGCGAAACCAAACGTCAATATTATTTGCCTTGGGATCAGCAATTGGTGGATTTGGCTTACGCTATTGACGACTTGCGTCAGAATTATTTTCAGAAATGGGCAAAGAGCTTTCAAACGTTTCTGCCGCAATTGACAGATATATCGTGTCAAATTCGTTATGACAAAGGTTGGGATAGAAAAGAAACTGGAAAGTCGCTCCAGACTATTTTGGATGAGCAATTCGAGCAGGATTTGCAGCGTCAATACACCTATGCAGGTCCGCAACATGCTGACGTCATATTTGATGCAGCGTTATTGAAAGCCAGACAGCATTTATCGCGCGGACAACAAAAGATTATTTTGATTGCATTAAAGTTGGCTCAGGCGCAATTGCTAACGAAGCCTTGTGTGTATTTGATGGATGACATCACAATAGAATTGGATCAGCCGCATATTGATCGCCTATTTGCTAGTTTGCGACAACTGCCTGGACAATTTTTCTTGACGTCTGTGCAGCGTATGCCAGAGGTGGCTTCGCAACATGAGGGACAAATGTGGGACTTAGGATTGTAAGGTTTATTGTGACGTAGCCAAATAGATTTGGCTACGTCTTAGGAATGCAGGTTGAGGAAAATCAATCGTTTCTCTTACAGCTCATGCCCCAGCACGCGCCCACACAACTGGCTAAAGCGATTATAAAAAACAAAACAAACACGCCAAGTGCACCCCAGGCCAAATTGCTGGCTGATGTAGTCATTTTAATTGTTTTTTGATTTGTATCGGTTGTTGATGCTGTGGTTTTGAATATGACTGTTGCGAGTGAATGAGTTTTGTCATCAGGAACAGCAAGGGTGGAATGAGTAATTGTATTGGTATAAGACGTAACATAGGAACTGACTTGGGCTCCAATCACAGCAGTTAAGATAAGCGCAACACTCCATGTGGTGAAACCATAGACGATCCCAAGATTTCGTTCTGGACAGTAAAATCGACTCAAATAACCGGTCGCATATCCCGCAGCCAACATAGACACAATTACACCAATAATAATCCCCGCTATGCCCCCAACTGCTAACATGATCTCATCGTCACTGCCTACGATAAATGCACTTAAACCGATCGCAATCCCAAATAAATTTAACAGAAAACCTAAGCCCATCCCAACAATTGCGCCGACAAAAATAGCTGTCCAAGAAATCCTTTTAAAAGGATGTGGATTACAATAATGAGTTTCGTTCATTGCTTTATTTTTCATGATTCTCGTCCTTGTTGTATGTGGTAGAAGTCCGTATTGTTATGCCTAAATGTGAGACACTAGCCAAATCAATATCAATAAACTTACGGGCACACCTAATAGCCATCCAATGATATAACGCATTTGTACCTCCTGATATTCGTTGTTTGAGTGACATATTTTTTAGGGTTTACTCTACATCTCAATGTAAGTGTAGAGTATTAAATTTAAATTAGTATTTTATTTGATAAAATAGAATAAAGGTTTACCTTGAATTGGCTTGAAAATTGCTCAGATGGTGTGTGCGTTAGTCATGGAGATGATTGGCAACGGTTAGTGCTTATCCGATCTGATTGCTTGTTGTATCCAATTTTTGGCTTGATTCAAGCTACCTAATATGACAAAACGAGCCAGGTACTGTGCAAATTTATTAAAATATGTGCCACGCATACGCGCGAAAGTCCAACCACATAGAAAAGCAGGAAAAATAAGATAGGTTACCCATACTTGATACCCATAAATCTTTACTAATAAATCACGTTTATACTTGTTTACGCTTCGTTGATGAGCGATTCGATTTTTTTCTAGGTGATTCAGTCGTGCAAGCAAGCGGTGGCGTGATGTTATCATTTGATGTTTCTCTCCGATTAAAATAAGCTCTAGTTTTTTCAAAGCTCATATTCTTTAAATTGAAAGACAAATATTTGCATAAGCCAAAGCCAATCAAAACATTCAAACTCATGACACCGAAGATGCCTATCATAAAGCTAGAAAACCAATGCACCAGGGTGTATCCGACGATGATCATG
>CAISKC010000173.1 GCA_903885895.1 uncultured Legionella sp. | reverse complement strand
GACTGATGATGAAATTCAAGCCATTGAAAATAAGCTGAATCATCGGCCAAGAAAAGTGCTACAATACAGAACACCATTTGAGGTCTTCTATGCGGAGACTCACTCTACCGAGGGTGTTGCACTTCAATGTTGAAAGGGCGGCATATGATTGGGAGCTTTTCCATAAAAAAAGAGATGTTTACGAGAATGATTTGTTATTTAACGCTTAGCTGCTTGCGGTCTGTTTGCGTATTTCATTCCAGAGTCCCGCACGCATATTGATCTCGTTAGAGATTCGGATAAATCCAGTTCGATAATCCATAGGTAAACCCACATAATTCATGTATAATATCACTCAAAATTTGAGCATATTAATCTTATGAATTTATCAACGTATTATGATGTCATCGTGGTAGGTGGCGGGCATGCCGGTACGGAAGCAGCTTTGGCTGCAGCACGTATGGGTGCGAATACCTTATTGTTGACACACAACATGGATTTGCTGGGGCAGATGTCTTGTAATCCTGCTATTGGTGGGATTGGTAAGGGGCATTTGGTCAAGGAAATTGATGCTTTAGATGGTGCGATGGCACATGCCGCAGATTTGGCGGGTATTCAGTTTCGGATTTTAAATGCTTCCAAAGGACCTGCAGTGCGGGCCACCCGTGCACAAGCTGATCGTGTTTTGTATCGCCAGGCGATCCGTCACATATTACAAACGCAACCTAATCTGACCTTATTTCAACAGGCCGTCGATGATCTTTTGATTGAGGGCGAACAAGTCGTTGGTGTTGTAACTCAGATGGGTTTAACGCTGCGCGCGCGTGCAGTAGTCCTGACTGTCGGGACATTTCTCGGTGGTAAAATTCATGTTGGGATGAATCAATACCCAGGTGGACGAGCCGGGGATCCGCCTGCGATTGCACTGTCGCAACGGTTACGTGAATTAGACTTGCCCGTTGGGCGATTAAAAACCGGTACGCCACCGCGGATTGATGGGCGTAGTTTGGATTATACTCAAATGACGGAGCAGCCTGGCGATACGCCAGTCCCAGTGTTTTCTTATTTGGGTTCGGCGCAACAGCATCCGCAGCAAATTGCTTGTTTTATTACGCATACCACGACGCAGACGCATGACATTATTCGTAATAATTTACATCAATCGCCCATGTATGCAGGTGTGATCGAAGGCATTGGTCCGCGGTATTGTCCTTCTATTGAAGATAAAGTTGTTCGTTTTGCCGAGAAAACATCGCACCAAATTTTTGTGGAGCCAGAGGGGCTGACCACACATGAAATTTACCCTAATGGGATTTCAACCAGCTTGCCATTCGACGTTCAAGTGCAGTTTGTCCGTACGATACGTGGGTTTGAGCAAGCGCATATCACGCGTCCGGGTTATGCCATTGAATATGATTATTTTGATCCACGTGGGTTAACCTCTCATCTGCAAACCAAAGCATTTACTAATTTGTTTTTTGCTGGGCAAATTAATGGAACAACGGGTTATGAAGAAGCCGCTGCGCAGGGCTTGATAGCAGGGTTAAATGCTGTGTTATGGATCAGAGAGCAACCATTATGGAGTCCACGACGTGATGAGGGCTATACCGGTGTGTTGATTGATGATTTGGTGACGCTCGGTACGCTAGAACCTTATCGCATGTTTACATCGCGTGCAGAGTATCGCCTACTGTTGCGGGAAGATAACGCAGATCTGCGATTGACAGAGATAGGACGGCAATTAGGCTTAGTTGGTGAGACGCGTTGGCAAGCATTTTGTGAAAAACGTGAAAATATTGAGCGTTTGTCACAACAACTGCGTGATACTTGGGTACGTGTCGGTCATAATGAAGCGTTGCAAGAAGTCTTGGAGACGCCTATGCAGCATGATTGTCGTGCGCATGAGATATTAAAGCGACCCGAATTGCATTACCATGATTTGCAGAAAATTGCAGATTTGAGCTTGCCGATTGTGTCAGAAGATGTTTCGCAGCAAGTGGAAATTCAAACCAAATATGATGGGTACATTGAACGTCAGCGTACGGATATTATTCGGATGCAAAAACACGAAGAGATGCAATTGCCATCGGAGATAGATTATCGGCAAGTGTCTGGTTTATCGACTGAAGTGATGCAAAAATTGACACAAGTGCAACCACGAACGTTGGCACAAGCGGGACGTATTTCAGGTGTGACACCAGCGGCCCTATCATTATTGTTGGCATATATTAAGAAAACTACGTTGGCGCACGCGCAGCGGCAGAGTGCAGAATCGGATATTGAAAAAGCGTTAAAAGAAGGTTTGGCGGCTTTGAATGTGCCAGGAGACTGGGACGCATTGGCTTGTTCGTATGCTGCCTATTTGACATTATTAGATAAATGGAATCGCACGTATAATTTGACTGCGGTGCAGGCGGTTGCAGACATGGTTGGTCGTCATATTTTGGATAGTTTGGCGATCCTGCCTTGGATGACTGGTACGCGTATTTTGGATGTGGGTACTGGGGCTGGTTTCCCAGGTATCCCATTGGCTTTGTGTTTTCCGGATAAGCAGTTTGTTTTATTAGATAGCAATGGGAAGAAAACACGTTTCTTACAAGAAGCAAAGCGCGTGCTTCATTTATCCAATATTGAAATTGTCCAAAGCAGAGTGGAAGACTATCAGCCGGAATTGTTGTTTGATACGGTAGTGAGCCGTGCGTTTTCTGAGCTAAAAACCATGCTAGATGTGACGCGGCATGTTTTGCGTCCATCAGGACAATGGGTGGCTATGAAAGGGCTTAATGTAGATTTAGAATTGTCTGGCATGCAGCATTCCTATCGTTTGGAGCCTTACCAGGTTCCCGGGAGTGCAGCTGAGCGGTATTGTGTAATTGTTGAAAACTAAGGATCTTAATATGGCAAAAATCATCGCCATTGCAAATCAAAAAGGTGGTGTGGGTAAAACAACCACCACTATCAATTTGGCCGCATCACTCAGGGCGAGCGAGCAAACGGTTTTGTTAATTGATCTCGATCCACAAGGATCTGCGACATTAGGTTGTGGTGTGGATAAACATAGCTTGGTTTGTTCGATCAATGACGTGTTGTTGCATGATTGTACTGTCGAGCAAGCATGTTTGACGGTTGCAAATGGCTTTGATTTGATACCGGCTAATGGGGATTTGACGGTAGCCGAAGTGGCTTTAATGTCGAAAGTACATCGCGAAGGGTTTCTGGCGCAGGCTTTACGTAGCGTGTCAGAGCGGTATGACTATATCGTTATTGACTGTCCGCCTGCGTTAAATACGTTGACGCTGAATGCATTAGTGGCTGCTGATTCGGTCTTGATTCCCATGCAATGTGAATATTTGGCTATGGAAGGCTTGGTTGCTTTATTAGGCACTATCGAACAAGTGCGTATGGCATTGAATCCCCGATTAAAACTTGAGGGGATACTGCGTACGATGTATGATGCCCGTAGTCGTTTGTGTACGGAAGTGTCAAGACAGCTCTTAGAGCATTTTGTTGAAAAAGTTTACAAAACCGTGATACCACGCAATGTGCGCTTGGCTGAGGCACCTAGTCATGGTCTCACCGCATTACAATATGCAAAAAATTCTGCTGGTTCTGCCGCTTATATGGTTTTGGCAGCAGAAATAATCAACCGTCTAGAGGTGCCAGTATGAGCCAGCAACACAAAGGTTTGGGACGAAATTTATCGGCATTACTGAGCCAAGCTCCGGTACAGGCCCAGTCAGACACCCGGGTGATGGAGCAAGTGCAAATTGAATATCGCCCTATTACAAGCCTGGTTCCAGGTCGATATCAACCACGACGGATATTTTCAGATGAGACCATTGCGGAATTAGCGGATTCTATTCGCAAACAAGGGTTGCTCCAACCTTTGGTTGTGCGTGAATTGCAACCAGGCCGTTATGAGATCATTGCGGGAGAAAGACGGTGGCGTGCGTGTCAGCAAGTGGGCTTGTCACAAGTGCCAGTATTGATTCGGCAAGTGAATGATGAAACGGCTATTGCTTTGGCTTTGGTTGAGAATTTACAACGTGAAGATTTGTCTGTACTCGATCAAGCGCGTTCTATGCAGAGGTTGCTAGTAGAGTTCAGTATGTCGCATCAACAAATAGCTGACATTTTATCTAAATCACGCACCGCTGTGACCAATCACCTACGGTTATTGAATTTACCGATGGAAGTCCAAATGTTTTTGGAGCAGGGTGTCTTAGATATGGGGCATGCTCGGAGTTTGTTGACATTGCCGGTAGAAGAGCAAAAACGTGTAGCGGAGTTGGTGGTTGCTAAAGCATTATCGGTGCGTGAAACGGAGCGTTTGGTCAATACGGTCAAAATGACCAAAACCGATACCTCTAAAACGCCTACGACGTATCCAAAGACTTTGCAGTCGCAGTTAAATAATTTATCCCAACAGCTTAGCGCAGAAGTGCAATTAAAGTTAGGTACAGCAGGGCGTGGGACGCTAGTGATCCACTACGCAGACCTGACGAGTTTGGAACATATTATGACTAAAATGCTAACACAGGTATCTTAGTATGTCGCTCCAAAAGGGATGGGTAGCGGAGGATTTGGCGCGTGAGTATTTATTGCGTCAGGGCTTGATATGGAGAGCAAGTAATTATCGGTCTCGGATGGGTGAGATTGATTTGATTATGCAGGATGGCTCCCATATGGTATTTGTTGAAGTCCGCGCTCGTAGTAGCGCAGCGTTCGGTGATGCGTTAGAGAGCGTGACGACTGCGAAACAACTTAAAATTATGAAAGCGGCGACCTATTATTTACAATGTCATGCATTACTGGAACAATATCCGTGTCGATTTGATGTGGTGGCGCTACAAGGCCAGCCTCCTATCATTCATTGGGTCCAAAATGCGTTTGGTGCGCACTAAGGCGAGGTTATGCTAGAGCTGAACGAACGAGTCCGAACTTTGTTTTCCCAGGACATCGAAAGCAAAATTGCGTTGGTGGATACTTTGTCCGAAGTGATTGCGCTTGCTGGTCAGCGTTTGGTAGATTGTTTGTTGGCGGATCGTAAAATTTTTATTTGTGGGCATGGGGGTTCGGCAGCAAATTGCTTACACTTTTCAATTGCCATGCTGCACTGTTTTGAAGTAGAGCGGCCCAGTTTACCGGTGATTAATTTAGCTGGACAGGGCGCAGTGGCTGCTAATATTTCAGATGTCGGCCAATTTGAACAAATATTTTCACAACAAATTCAAGCATTGGGTCAAATCGGAGATGTGCTCATAGTATTGACGACTACTGGGAAACCAAAGTCTATGAGTCATGTAGTGCGTGCAGCGCATGATAAGCAGCTGCATGTGATTGCATTAACGGGGCGTGATGGTGGCGGGGTCGCTAATCAATTGAGTTCAAATGATATAGAATTGCGAGTGCCAGGTGAATCTACTGCATGGATTCGAGAAATGCATTTATTTATATTACATTGTTTTTGCGATGTGATAGAACGAGCGTTATTTGGATGTGATCCAAATTAAGAGGACGATATGAAATTATGGGGACGAATTGCTAGCTTGTGTCTGATCTGTATGGGCTTAGGTGGTTGTATTTCTGACATTTGGACCGGCGCAAATATGGTCTATGATCGTCATAGCTGGTACCAAAGATTGAATGATCTTGAATTGACAGCAAATGTTAAACAAACTTTGTTCGAAGAGCAAAGTATCAAATGCGATACTTGTTCTGTTGAATTCACGATATTCAATCATGATATTTTAGTGGTAGGACGAGTGCCAACGCAATCCGTACGTCGTAAAGTTACTGCGCGTTTGCAGGCTCTTCATAATAAGCGTCATCTTTATAATGAGTTGGTGGTGACAACAGAGCCAGGTGATCCTTTGACTGATAGTTGGATCACGACAAAAATTCGATCACAAATTCTGAGTGACTCGGATATTGCTCCTAAACAATTTAAGGTGGTTACATCAGACGGAGTCGTGTATTTAATGGGCGACGTTATACCAGAGCAGGCTGAGCGAGTGGTTATGTTTGCTCGACAGTGGAGTGAAGTGAGGCGTGTGGTAAAATTGTTTCAATACTACCATTTAAGTAGTCATGCTACTGTTGAACAAAATCCAAGCGGAGATCAGTAATATTCCGGAAAAAAGTTGTTTGAGTAACGATGTTTTGAGATAAAAAGCAAGACGAGTGCCGTAGGGTGCACAAGCTACTGAGACGATGCCTATGCATAATGCCGCTGGCCAGTAGACATTGCCTGATGTGTACGGAAGATGAGTGATTGGTTGTGGAAGGCAAAATAAGAGTATGGAGCCGACTAATGCGCATACGACGCCACATAAAGTGGCAGTCCCGGCGGCCTCTTGCATACTACAGCGTAGAAGCAAAAATAGCGGTACCATCAAAATACCCCCGCCAATCCCAAATACGGTCGATAAATTCCCGACGACAAAACTTCCTACAATGAGCAGCCATCGCTGTTTTATAGAAAAACCATGGTTAGAGAATGGGTATTTATTCAAGGGTACTAGTAAAGGTTGTTTGGCACTTAGCCACAAGTAGATGGCAACTGCAATAAGAAAGCATGCAAAGAGTTGAATCAGCAAATTATTACTTAATGCATGACTTAATAACGCGCCACATGCAAGACCTAAGCATAATCCTGGCAGCATCCGCCAAAAAATAGGCAAAATCACGGCCTCGCGCCGATGATAAGCATAAGCGCTGGACGTAGCGGTCATCGCCATGATAACGAGTGACGTACTGGCAGCAATGTGCATGGTATTAGCTGTCTGGAACAGAGGATCTTGTTGTAAAATTAAGACAAGAGCTGGGACAGTTATAATACCGCCCCCCACTCCCAATAGTCCGGATAACAATCCAGTGCCTATACCAATGATGATAAAACAAACTATTTCTAACATTATGCGTAACCATGCTCTTTTATATTAGGGTAATTAGGATCTTTATGTCTTGCTGAAGCGCTGAGAGATCGCCATTGATTGATCACCCCTCATCCCTGATGTATCCCTCAGCCCTCATCCGCCCTTTGGGCACCTTCTCCCTTAAGGGGAGAAGGAAATTTAATTGTCTATCTAGATTTTAGAAGCTTGGAGAACGGCCAAACTTGGTCGTTTTCTTACGGCACGTGTAATAAACATTACGCCTTGAAATCAGGGGCGTGCTTATCAACAAACTCCCAATTGACCAATGCCCAAAATGCTTTGAGATAATCAGGGCGCATATTACGATAATCGATATAATAAGCATGTTCCCATACATCACAAGTCAGTAGTGGTGTGAGTCCAGATGTGAGAGGAGATCCAGCATTAGAAGTGCTGATGATTTGAAGTTTTTTAGCAGAATCTTGTACTAACCAAGCCCAACCCGAACCAAATGTAGTGAGTGCAGTTTGTGTAAATTGTTCTTGAAACGCTGCAAATGAACCAAATGCTGTGCGGATGGCGTCGGCAAGTTGACCGCTCGGTTCGCCACCACCTTGTGGGGATAGGCAATACCAATAGAAGGTATGATTCAAAGTTTGGGCTGCATTATTGAAGATAGCACCACTGGATTCTTTGACGATATTCTCCAATGATTGAGTAGCGAAGGGGGTATCAGTAATCAATTTATTTAAGTTTGTGACATAAGCATTATGATGCTTACCATAGTGATATTCTATGGTTTCTTGTGAAATGTGCGGTGCAAGTGCATCTTTGGCATAAGGTAAGTCCGGTAATTTGAACACCATGGGTTACTCCTGTAGTGAAATAGGCTGAAATTAATAGCATGAACATTATGCGACTGCAATGATTATTTACAGGACCTCGGCCATTTCACAATCTTTATTGCTATCTGTTTCAAGTTTCGTCATAATCTTCTCATTTTCATTGCATAATAGGTGAGATGTGGCGGACGATATTCAAAGCACGATAGAAAAGATTCAACAACAGATTTCTGAGAACAGTATCCTTTTATATATGAAGGGAAACCCTAAGCAACCTATGTGCGGATTTTCCGCAAAAGCGGTTCAATGTATTGAAGCTTGTGGCGTTGGCTTCGGTTTTGTGGATGTGTTAGCAAACCCTGATATTCGTCAAGTCTTGCCTCAATATGCAAATTGGCCGACTTTTCCTCAATTATATGTCAAAGGGGAATTAGTGGGTGGATCTGACATCATTGCTGAAATGTATGCGGCTGGAGAGTTAGAGCCATTGTTACAAGGTGCTGCAGGGTAATCAATTAATTAGCCGAAAATTCGTTAGTGACAAGTATACAATACCTGAGGTTACTAAAAATTATTAATAATGGAGAAACAACATGAGTGTGTTAGTTGGTCGGAAAGCGCCTGATTTTACTGTACCTGCTGTCGCAGCAGATGGAAAAATTATTGATAAATTTCATTTGCATGAGTTTATCAAAGATAAGTATGCGATGATTTTTTTCTATCCGTTGGATTTTACTTTTGTATGCCCTTCTGAATTGATTGCGTTGCATCATCGTATCCAAGAATTCAAACAACGCGGTGTAGAAGTGATTGCTGTGTCGATCGATTCGCATTTTACACATAATGCTTATCGTAATACCCCAGTCGATAAAGGTGGGATTGGCGCAGTGGACTTCCCTCTGGTTGCTGATATTGCGCATACTATTTGTCAAGCGTATGGTGTGGAACATCCTTCTGCTGGTGTGGCATTGCGTGGTGCATTTATTATTGATAAAGCTGGAATGGTCCGTTCTCAGGTTGTCAATGATTTGCCTTTAGGCCGGAATGTGGATGAATTATTACGTATTATTGATGCACTCCAGTTTCATGAAGAACATGGCGAAGTCTGCCCTGCTGGTTGGACAAAAGGTAAAGCCGGTATGAAAGCATCGACGGAAGGTGTGGCGGCTTATCTAGCGCAGCATGCAGGGGAGTTGTAAAAAGTTATTTAACCTTGAATTGGGTTGTTTTTTCAAACGCCGTCTTTGCGAGTAATCCAGTGGCCGATAAATGCTGATAATGCGTTAAAGCCACTGGATTGCTTCACTTTGTTCGCAAAGACGACATTTTTGTCATGTTTTCAAGAATACTTAAAGTTTCGTAGACGTAAAAAGCGATAGCGAAAATCCAGTCTCTTCAAGGGAATGGGTATATATATAAGTATAAGCGCTACATACCCGTTGCATCTTTCCAAATATTTACCATCGTACAGAATAGCTCTGCAGTTTTTTGCGCATCATAAATAGCAGAATGCGCTTCATTAGCGTTAAATGAGATGCCGGCTGCTTGGACAGCTTTAGCCAGTACGGTTTGTCCGTAAATGACACCAGCTAAGGTTGCTGTGTCGAAGCAAGTAAACGCATGAAAGGGGGAACTGAGTTTGCAACGTTTCATAGCTGCATTTAGAAACAATAAATCGAACCAAGCATTGTGCCCCACTAATACGGCGCGTTGACAATGATTCCGTTTCACTGCTCGTTGTATGGGTACAAATAAGCGCGTCAATGCGGTTTTTTCATCTAACGCGAAGCGTAGGGGTTGATAGGGATCAATTTGATTAAACTCGAGCGATTTTGGATCCAAGACGCCACCTTCGAAAGGTACAATGTGCTCAAAAAAATAGTCCGCTGGCTTGAGGTGCCCAGCATCATCAAATTCTAACATCACCGCACAAATCTCTAATAAAGCAGATGTCTTGGGATCAACGCCCCCCGTTTCAAGATCGACAATAATGGGTAGAAAACCTCGGAATCGATCTTTGAAACTTGTGTGTTGTTTACTCATGCACACTCCAATTTAGCACAGATCCTGCAGCAATTGGGACAACGTGATCTTGGCCAAATGGCAAGCTGCTTGCTACAGTTTGTGGTTGTTTGACCAAAGTTATGGTCTCTGTTTGACGCGGTAATCGATAAAATTCAGCGCCAAATCTTGATAAAAAATCACTGAGTTTTGCAATGACGTTCAATTCATCGAAGACTTGTGCGTAGCAAGCTACTGCGAACGGGGATGAAAATATCCCAGCACAACCGCAGGCACTTTCTTTTTGATTGCGCGCATGTGGCGCGCTGTCAGTGCCAGCAAAAAATTGGGGGTGACCGGAACGTACCGCCTGTTGAAGGGCCTGTTGATCCTTTTGATGTTTCAATATAGGTAAACAATAATAGTGCGGTTTTATGCCGCCAACTAGAAGATGATTGCGGTCAAACATTAAATGCAGTGGGGTGATGGTTGCAGCAATATGAGCAGGTGCTTGCATGATAAAGTCTACCGCACCGCGCGTTGATATATGCTCTAACACAATACGCAATTTTGGAAAATTGCGTATTAATGGTTTTAGTTGTGTCTCAATAAATAGGTCTTCACGCTCAAAAATATCTCCGTAAGTGACTTCTCCATGAATTTGTAAAACCAAATCACAGGCTTGCATGGTCTCGAATAAAGGATATAAGTCCTTGATGTCTTGTACACCTTCTTCTGAATGAGTCGTCGCACCTGCTGGGTAAAGTTTGGCACCTAATATATCTGAGTGTTGCGCCGCAAGAATCAATTCATCTTGTGAAATCGTATTGTTTAAGTATAAAGTCATGTAGGGATGTAAGGTACTAGATGCGGGGAGCTGCGCTAATATTCTTTGTTGGTATTGTAAAACTGCTGAAACAGAAGTGAGTGCTGGTTGTAGATTAGGCATGACTAAGATGCGGCCGAAATGCTGCGCACTGGCAGCGACGGTATGCTGGAGTACTGCATGATCTCTCAAATGAACATGCCAATCATCAGGGCGAATGAGTGATATGCTTGGTATCATGGATGTCCTAGTTCATTGGGTTTACGCAGTATAACTAGGGTCTGTTGACAATTCTACTATCTTGGCTAAAAACGCCTGATTTTCTATGCACCGATGCTCATATACTCCGTGTATGCGACGCTTCAGTGTTCAAAATCAGGCGTTTTTGGCTCAAGCTAGCGAATTGTCAACAGACTTTATATTTAAACGACTCCCCTGCCAGGAGATCCTTTACTGTGCTCTAGAGGACGTACTGGATAAATCGGGGTGACGTATTTAATAAAAAAATTATTAAAAACGCTTGACAGCATAGATATCACTCATGATACTGTTGGGTTAACAGAGGTATCATCTGTATTGGATGTGATTCTGAATGTCCTTAGCTAAGTTGGAGAAAATTCATAGGATGTTGTTGACAATTGCAGTTTGAGGCCTGATAATCGTTTTAAGTACGTTTTCGAATTTAGAGCGATGATGGCGTACTGAACTTAACAAAGTCATGGCGTTTAGCTGAATAAACGGAAATTAATAATAAAAAAGTGGAGAATGCTTATGTTAAATCTTAAGAAAACAGCAGTAGCTGTTCTTGCGCTCAGCTCTAGTGCTGTGTTCGCAGGCGGAATGGGACCTGTTTGCAGTGCAGTTCCTGTAACTATGCCATGTCCAAGCGAAGCTTGGGTTGTGGGCGGCAAGGCTTTGTATCTGAATACAAATACTGGTGGTCAGAATTCAACTGGTGTTAGTACGACAAGTTCTAGTGGTGGTTCATTGAGCACAAATACTTCAGCAAATTATGGTTGGGGATTTAATGTGTTTGGTGCTATGAAGTACGGCACAGGAAGAGATATTGTTCTCGGTTGGAACCATATCAACAATTCTTTCAGCAAAACATTTGCACCTCAGTCTATAACTGGTAACCAAGCATATTTGATTGGTTCGCAAGTTATTAGATCTAATTACATCAGCGCTGTGAGTGTTACTTCTGGTGGTGTTGTGAATGCTCCTAAATGGGATGCAGTCAACATGGAATTCGGACAACGCGTGGATTTCAGTGATGTGACATTTATGCGTCCATTCTTCGGTTGGCAATGGGCTAGATTAGGTGCTTCTAATATTATCTCTTTAGCAGGCAACCAGACTCAGGTGACTCAATCAGTTACTGGTACTTCACAGCCATACGCTTTCAGCCAATCATCGAACCCAGATTTCAACGGATTTGGTCCTCGTGTAGGTCTTGATGGTGTTTACAAATTGTTTGCTGGTTTAGACATCTATGCGAAAGGCGGATTTGGATTGTTAGCTGGTTATAACAAATCAAGTTCAACATACACAGATTCTAGTACACTTGCTTCTGTAACAAGCAGCACCAATACTGTGACAACACCTATGTTGTTTGATGGTAAATTAGGTGCGGACTATACTTATGAAACTCAAGGGTTTGGTTCACTGACTCTTGATGTTGACTGGGCTTGGTATGGTTATGTTGGACCATTCACTCGTAGTAGCTCACCATTGTCATCTGGTACACCTACTAACTTTACTTTGCAAGGGCTTGAATTTGGTTTGACTTGGGCAGGCGACAGCGTCTAATCAATCAGTATCTTGTATTTAAAAACCCGCCTTTAGGCGGGTTTTTTTTATCTCATGAATTATATATACCCTTTGCTAGTTTCTAAATTGAATTGTATAATGCGCCTTGTATTGGTTTCAAATGATTTATTCTTTTACACAGGTACGCGTCAACCGACTCTCATTTCTGCGTAAGAAAAAACCCTTCGTGAATCACAAAACTTTGGCGTATGGATATATGCAATCCACCACGCCCTAATAATAACTAATTTTCTCGTAACCAGTTCACTTTTTAGTGCATGTCGAAAGATGGTTGCGCGTTAATTTTGAATTTTGTTTATGGGGATGAATAATGAAAAAAATGGTAGCCATTTCATTGCTGTCAGTTAGCATAATATCGTATGCTGCACAGGATGAAAATCAAGTCTCACAGCAACAAATAATGGAATTACGTCAACAAACCATTGCGCTGCAAACGCAAGTTGATCGTTTGCAAAAGAAAGCTACGGTGTCTCATAGTAAGAAAAGAATTAAAAAAATATCGTCTGTGCCGTCTATTTCTGATATGCAAGCCAAACAAAAAATGATCCCTAGTATGCAGTATAACGATACGCCAGTATCCGTGCATTCTGCTAGAGACGTGGATCCAGAGTCTGCTGATTTTTATCCTACAGCTTTGGTGGCGGGCGATAAAGTATTGACCTATATTGCTGGTACGCCGGTTATTTCATCTCCTTATTTGGGTAGTCGCCCCGCATTTGATGGTTCGGATTATATTGTGAATATTTCCAGTATTAATCGCGATATACGTTTGATGCAACAACGTCGTAGTTTGGAACGAGCTTATACATCATTGGGTTATCCAAAACCTGACCGTCCTATTTTAGCTTTGAGCGGCGCGGTTGTGCCATTTGGCTCTATTGGTAGGCTCTATTTTGGAGAAGCCAGTGCAGATTGGAATTTGGGATCTGATGAATTAGATCTTGCAGCTGTA
Source organism: uncultured Legionella sp. (assembly GCA_903885895.1). GTDB lineage: Bacteria > Pseudomonadota > Gammaproteobacteria > Legionellales > Legionellaceae. Next base: position 5,489 of record CAISKC010000173.1, on the reverse strand, counting down.
TTGAATAAAAATGTGGAAGCGTACATGGCACTTGCTTATAATGCTGCGCCGCCATCACGCGGTGGTCCTCGAGTCACTAATTCGGCATTAAATCTAAATCTGGGATTTGTGAATATCGGTGATTTGGACAGCATGCCTTGGTATGGGACGTTTGGGCAATTGTATGTGCCTTTCGGACGTTTTTCGACGTCTATGATTAGTGCGACATTACCTATGATGTTGACGCGGATCAAATCTAGACCATTTATCCTGGGCTATAAATCACAAACTGATACAGGTCCTTTTGCAGCCATATATGGTTATCGCGGAGATACTACGTTGGGATCGGCTGGTGTTGGGGGCGCTAATGTTGGGTATATTTTAGATGTGTTGCATGCTAGCACCGAGGTGGGTGCTAGTTTTGTGAGTTCTATTAATGATGCGAGTGGGATGCAGACCTCTGGCGCATCACCGGGTGAATTTGGTGGGTTTGGATCTCCACTTAATGGTAGTGAAAATGTGCACAAAATCCCTGCGGCCGGTGTTCATATTAGTTCTAGCTTTGATCGCTACTCTGTTACAGCTGAATGGGTAACCGCAACACAACCTTTTAATGTCAATGATCTTAGTTTCGATGGTAGAGGCGCGCAGCCGCAGGCATTTCAGTTGGAAGGGGGTGTCACATTTGAAAGTTTTAATCGACCATCTTCGGTCGCGGCTGCCTGGCAGTGGTCGAGCGAAGCATTGGCTTTGAACCTTCCACGCCAACGGTTTGATGCGGTATATAATATTTCAATTTGGAAAGATACGGTAGAAAGTTTAGAATATCGGCATGATATGGATTATAGTACTAGCAGTTATGCAAATGGTGCAGCACCGTCAGGCGTTGTGAATGCGAATACGGTAGGTACTGGTGGCGCGGCTGATACGGTTATGCTACAAATAGCAGCCTATTTTTAAGAGGAAACAGTTATGGCGATCAAATCTGATAAATGGATTGAAAAAATGGCTAGAGAGTACGATATGATATCGCCTTTTTCTGGTCGGCAAGTTCGTGAGCAAGAAGCGGAACGCATCATATCATATGGGGTTTCTAGTTATGGTTATGACGTACGATGTTCTACTGAGTTTAAAATTTTTACGAACATTAATTCAGCCATTGTTGATCCTAAAAATTTTGATGCCAATAGTTTTGTGGATATCCAAGCAGATGTGTGTATTATTCCTCCCAATTCGTTTGCCTTAGCGCGTACGGTAGAATATTTTAAAATTCCGCGTAATGTACTCACTATTTGCCTAGGCAAATCCACCTATGCTCGCTGTGGCATCATTGTCAACGTTACGCCGCTGGAGCCAGAATGGGAAGGGCATGTAACCTTAGAGTTTTCTAATACCACTCCTTTACCAGCAAAAATTTATGCGAATGAAGGGGTTGCGCAAATGATTTTTCTTGAGACAGATGATGTGTGTGCCGTGTCATATCGGGATCGCAAAGGTAAGTATCAAGGACAAGTGGGTGTAACGTTACCGACTACTTAGTACGTTATGCATGCCGCGACCGTTAGGCAGCGGAAATGATCCCTTTGTTTACGCGCGAGGCTCGAATTTAAGCTAATAATGAGCTCTTTGAGTCGCGTAAGCAAGGTTTACATCTGGCACAATTAATCCGCGCATAGTTGATTAAATTGTGTTATAATTGAACGCTCTATTCAATATTTTTCATGGAATATCAATGACTTTTCAAGCTTTAGGCTTAATTGAACCTCTACTGCGTGCTATCGCAGACTGTGGTTACCACACACCGTCCCCTATTCAAACGCAAGCGATTCCTGTTATCTTGCAAGGACACGATCTTTTAGGTTCCGCACAAACGGGTACAGGAAAAACAGCTAGTTTTATTTTACCGATTTTACAACGTTTGTCGAAAACGGCGCGTGCCGAAAGTAATAAAACTCGCGTGCTGATTTTGACGCCTACTCGAGAGCTAGCAGCTCAAATTTACGATAATGCAGTACAATATGGTGCGCATCTTACTAGTCGTGCCACGGTTGTATTTGGTGGCGTAAAAATTAATCCGCAAATGATGAAACTGCGTTCAGGAACAGAATTGTTGATTGCTACACCAGGTAGGTTACTCGATTTATATCAACAAAAGGCTATTCAATTTAATACAGTGGACACATTTGTTTTAGATGAAGCTGATCGGATGTTGGATATGGGTTTTATTCATGATATCAAACGTATCATTAAACTTTTACCGCAAAAACGGCAAAATTTACTCTTTTCTGCGACATTTTCGGATGATATTCGCACATTTGCCAAAACCATCTTACAAAATCCAAAAGAAATTGATGTTGCGCCGCGTAATACAACTGCGCTAGCTATCAAGCAATATATTCATCCTGTTGATAAAAGCAGAAAAGTAGCGTTGTTGACCCATTTGATTCAGCATCATCAGTGGCGACAAACTTTGGTTTTTATGCGTACGAAGCATAGTGCTAATAAATTGGTAAAACAATTGGCGGAAGAGCATATTCATGCCGTGGCTATTCATGGTAATAAATCACAAGCACAGCGTACCAAAGCGTTAGCCGAATTCAAACAGGGTGAAGTACCGGTATTAGTAGCGACGGACATTGCCGCTCGAGGTATTGATATTGATTCATTACCTTCTGTAGTGAATTTTGATTTACCCCAAGTGCCGGAAGATTACGTGCATCGCATTGGCAGAACAGCAAGAGCAGGCGCTTCTGGTTTAGCCGTTTCATTGGTGAGTGCGGACGAAGCTGAACAATTATTTGCGATAGAGAAACTGTTAAAACAGCCATTAGAACGCAGAGAGGTTGATGATTTTGAACCCAGTCATTGTTTACCTACGCGATCCACAGCACAATCGGCGAGACCTCGTACAACTAGTTTTGGTGCAAAAAATTCCTCTGGTGCGCAACATCGACACAAAAGACCAAATCCTAATAAGTAAATGATTTGACTGTCGTTCCCTTCTCCCGATTTCGGGAGAAGTCATATTGTATTATTCTTCTTCTTGTAGAGGTTGACTATGGCGAGACGCATTGACGAGGTCGCGTAGTTCTTTGCCGGGTTTAAAATGAGGACTAAATTTTTCTGTGGTCTTCACTTTTTCACCTGTTTTGGGATTATGAGCGTCACGCGCTTGACATTGTTTGGTTGAAAAACTGCCAAAACCACGAATTTCGATGCGCTGATTATCAGAGAGTGCATTGTTCATGAGTTGAATCAAATGATTGACCCCACTATTAATCGTCCGTACTGGAACATGAGATATTTTTTGCGCTAAACGTGCGATCAGTTCTGATTTCAACATGCGTTCAATCCTTTTGAGCGAAATGAGGGGAGCATAGCGTGATGTCGTTTATCTGTCAATTTAGTTACCTGTATCCTTCTCAATTTGTTGAATATACGCAGTGACCCTACCCCAAGACATTTGCACGTTGGTTTGATGATGAATTTTGCTCCGCCATGATAGAAGCTTTTTCGTTGTAGTGATGATGATAGGTGAATGCGTCAGTTGTTCAAGTTGTTGATTTAAGCGTATCCAGGTGTCGCCAAATAACGCAGTAGCAGAAATGAATATGACGGTAGCATCTGCCAAATTAGCATCCAGAAAATTGCCACAAATAAATTCAACCTTTTTTGGGATGTCTTGGTAATCTTGCATAAGCGCTAATTGTGCCAATTGTTGTTTGGCTGCTTGATCTAAAGCAGGGAAGAGCTCAATGCCACATGCTTTTTTCACATCGAATACCATGGCACAAGCCATAACGGCCTTACCACACCCGCTGCCCAAATCATAAAAAATGGTAGATGGATTGGGGTGAGTCAAAGAAAGCAAAGCCAGCAAGGAGGTACTGTCGATTTCGCCATATACATATTCAAAAGCATCATTATTTTGACGTGCCAAATGTGAGAGTTGAAATCCATTTGTCGTAGCGCTGATTTTATCTAAATTGGCGACATGTTTTTTAAGCTTTAGCCGTGTTTGCCATTGCCATATTTTATAACGTTGCCAACATGGTTTGAGTAAAAGTAGGATCACAATCAATACAGCGATGGTTACAATCATTAGGTATTCGATCAGAAGTTCAACAGGTCTCAATATATCTACTATAATCAAAATAAACAATGTTTCGATGAGGGATTGATATGAAATATGCTTCGATATTGGGTGCCATTGGTGATACGCCGGCCGTGAAAATCAATCGAATTGGTTCTGATTTGTCTTGTCAACTTTATGCGAAATGTGAGTTTTTGAATCCAGGTGGTTCGATCAAAGATAGGATTGGGTTTCGTATGATTCAGTCTGCATTAGAAAGCGGGCGCATCAAGCGTGGTGACGTGTTGATCGAACCATCTTCCGGCAACACAGGTATTGGCATTGCGTTGGCAGGCGCAGTGTTAGGATTCAAAGTTATTATCACGATGACTAATAAAATTAGTCAGGAAAAACAACTTATTTTAGAACGTTTGGGTGCGACTATTTATCGTACGCCCAGTGAAGTGAGCTCTGATGATCCAGAGAGTAATATTTCTTTAGCCAAGCGCTTACATAAAGAAATCCCCGATTCTCACATTTTAGATCAATATAGTAATCCTGATAATCCTGGTGCGCATTATTATGGTACAGCGGAAGAGATTATCAAAGATTTTGGCATGGATCTACATATGGTTGTGGCTGGTGTAGGGACCGGTGGTACCATTACAGGGCTTTCGAAACGCTTAAAAGAGTATAATCCCGCTATTCAAATTGTGGGTGTCGATCCGGTTGGTTCTATTTTGGGTGGTGGGGAGGAAGTAAAACCTTATTTGGTAGAAGGCATTGGGTATGATTTTTTCCCTGAGGTGCTCAATAATGGTTGTATCGATCGTTATATAAAAACGATCGATAAAGATTCCTTCTTGATGGCACGGCGATTGATGCAAGAAGAGGGCTTATTGGTAGGTGGCTCAAGCGGTGCCGCAATGTGGGCGGCCGTACAAGCCGCGGGATCTTTGAAACCCGATCAAGTTTGTTTAGTGATTTTGCCAGATTCGACACGCAATTATCTTAGCAAATTTGTCAGTGACGCTTGGATGCACACACAAGGGCTATTATCCTAGTTAAAGCGTAAGACAGTACCATGTATTCGTAATAATGATCATTTGAAGATTTATGTAATGAGATGCGCAACGCTTCAGGTGCGTCATTTGATTTGAAAGACCCTCATTGCAGTTTTGGAGGTTATCACCATACCATGCTAATCTTAATTTTATGAATGAGCCAGAAAGCAGGCTGAGGATGCTCATTTTTTTGGACTAATAAGGGAGAAAATTATGAAGATTCAGAATTTAACTGGGTTAAGTCCGTATACTGCTGTAAATTCAAGATGAGCAAGAAGTATTAGCGTCATCGTTAAAATTCGGTACTATTGAGTTGCGAAACAACAATAAAAACCGAGGAGATTAGCGATGACGGATTACAATGTTACCGTAGG